>NZ_JCAMRT010000007.1:0-262287 GCF_059821225.1 Paenibacillus sp. sg306046 | reverse complement strand
CATACGTCATGCTAGCGAGAATTTTCATTCTCTATTTTAACACTCACTCGTTGTTCAGTTTTCAAAGGGCAATAAATTCCATTCGTCTTTTTTCGACTTCTTTTTATCTTCCGTCGAAAGCGACCTTTATAATATAGCACACTTCTCTAGGCGAATGCAAGCTTTTTTTTCGTGCTTTTTAAATTTGCTTTCTGCCAAGTGAAATTTTTGGCCCGCCTTGTTGGCCGGAAATAGAATATATCATGACTAGACCATAAAAGCAACTACTATTTACATCTTTTTTTTAAAATACAGATTTTCAGCTGACAACCGTTCACATTCCAACATTTCTAGCTCCATACATTCGCTTCATTAAGTTCTCGACAAAATCTGCTCCTCTCATTTCAGTAACTACCGGCTTGAAACGCATGTATGCCATACAATGCATACTATACTTATGTAAGTTCCGCAAAGGAACCGTTTTTTGTGTAAAAAAAGAGGCCCGTGGGCCTCCTTCGTGATCCTGGTCAGCTTTCTCAGCATTCGGAAGCTGCGATTCTACTTAAAGCCTGTCGCCTGTGCCTGATCCAGCTGCTGCAGCAAGCTGTCGTGAATCAGCCCATTCGAGGCCGCGACGTGGCGGACGTCTAGCTGATACGGATTTCCTGCCGTGTCTGTAATCATACCGCCGGACTCCTTCACCAGCAATGCTCCGGCCGCCATATCCCACGCGTTCAGGCCTACTTCCCAGAAGCCGCTCAGCCGGCCGACCGCTACATAAGCCAGATGCAGCGCCGCCGAGCCCGCCACACGAAGGTTGCGAACCTGCGGACTTAGCGCTTGAACTCCTTTCAGGTTTTCCAGAAGAGCAAAATTTCGGTCTGCCGGGAAGCCTGTTGCAATCAGGCTGTCAGCGAGCTTCTCTTCTCCCGATACATGCATCCGCTTGCCGCGCAAGTAAGCGCCCTTGCCTTTCTCGGCAACGAACAGCTCATTGTGTACGGGATTATAAACAACGCCGACAATCACCTCGCCACGGTGAGCAAGCGCAATCGACACCGAGAAAAAAGGAAAGCCGTGAACAAAGTTGGTTGTCCCGTCAAGCGGATCGACAATCCATAAATATTCAGCATCGCTCACTTCCGACAAAGCGGCCGCCGAAGCCTCCGGTCCCGGCTCGACCCCTTCTTCCCCCAGAAACGCATGGGTAGGAAAATAGGTGTGAATCAGCTTGCGGATCATCAGCTCGGCGCCTTTGTCCACTTCGGTCACCAAATCCTGCGGAGAATACTTCGTATGTAAAGAGTTGAAATCGCCAAGCTTGCTTTGAATCCATTCCCCTGTTTTGGACGCCGTATTGATCGCAACGGCTGTAAAGCTTTTGCTGCCGACAACAGCATCAAAATTCGTCATTTGAATCATCCCTCGCATCATTCTTTAACCGTTATACGCTCCAGACCGCAGGATGTTTCACTTGTGCAGCCAAAAACAAGAAAAGCAGGCTCTGTCATCTGCATCTCTCACAGATAACCAGCCTGCCGGTTTCGCTGCTACACGCCAACGATATGGTACCCGTTATCGACATAGATGACTTCGCCCGTAATCCCGCGGGATAACTGGCTCATCAGGAACAGCGCCGTATCGCCCACCTCGGCGACCTCCGTTGTCCGGCGCAGCGGGGCCTTCTCTTCAACCGTACGCAAAATCGAGTTGAAATCTTTAATTCCTTTTGCAGCCAGCGTACGGATCGGTCCCGCCGAAATAGCGTTAACCCGTACGTTGAACTGACCGAGATCGTTGGCCAGGTAACGGACGCTTGCTTCCAGAGCGGCTTTGGCAACGCCCATGACGTTGTAGTTTTTCATCGCGCGCTCAGCGCCAAGGTAAGTCATCGTCATGATGCTGCCCCCCTCGGTCATCAGCGGGTACAGGCGCTGCGCAACCGCTACGAGCGAATAGGCGCTGATATCTTGAGCCAAGGCAAAGCCTTCACGCGACGTATCGACAAACAGTCCTTCCAGCTCCTCGGTTTTTGCGAAGGCGATACTATGTACGATACCGTGCAATACGCCAAAATGCTCGCGAAGCGAATCGGCCAGCTTCTCAATGTCTCCATCAACCGTTACATTGCACGGAAGAATCGCTGAGTTCGGAATCGTGTCAGCCAGCTTGCGCACACGCTCCTCCACACGTTCGTTCTCATACGTAAAAACAAGCCGCGCGCCTTGGGCAGCCAGCGACTGGGCAATCGCCCAGGCAATGCTCCGATCATTGGCAACGCCCATAACGACAATATTTTTCCCTGCTACCAAATTCATAATTCGTTGTTCCCCTCTCCCGGCGAACCGTAGCGCTCGCTCAAGCTTCTTCCTACTCAAGGTACTTGATTTCGGACAAGAATTCAAGAGCCCTTTTTTGTCGGAAGCCGCCTGTCAGGCCAGCTCGAAGGAAGCTTGCGTACGAATCGTCACATCCGGCTCGTCGCGAGCGGCCGCCATGAGTTGAATCAGCGCGTCATCCTTCATCTTCGCTTCCAGCATAATGTCAAGACGCGGGGTTAAGGGCGCAATTTCACGGAGAAAAGCAAACAAACGGGCTGGCTCAATGTAATCGGCATGACCACGCGGATCTTTGTCGCTTTTGGGACTGGACACGTGAATTTTGGGCGGAAGCGCCGAACCGTTGCCTGCTGACGCCTGGATTGATTCCCCGGGCTGCTCCTGCCAGGTTTGCAAAACGCGGGGCCACAGCTCTACAGTGGGACATTCGCTCGGATTAATCTGGTCATGGTGAATATCAAGCACCAGCGGCACCGCTACCTGCTCGGCGATTTCCAAGGTCTCCTGCGCGGTAAATGTTTTATCGTCATTTTCCAGCGTGATCCGCTCCCGAAGGTCGTCCGGCAAAGCCTGAAAGTTGCGAATGAATCTCGCTTTCGCCGTGTCCTTGTTGCCATAGCTTCCGCCGACATGAATGTTGCATTTGGCCGACGCGTCAAGCCCCATCAACTCCAGCATCCGAACATGGCGCTGAAGATCGGCAATGGAGTTGCGCAGCACCTCGGATCGCGGCGTACTAAGCACCGTGAAGTGGTCAGGATGAAAGCTGATTCGCATCCCGTGTGCTCTGGCGTAGCGGCCAATCGCGGCAAAGTCGTCCGCCAGGCGCTCCAGCGGGTCCCAGCCGTCAAGCTCGCCATGACCAAGCAGCGGTACAAGCCTGGAGGAGCAGCGGTACAGCTCGATATCATGAGCGCGGTTATGCTTGAGCAGCCGCAGCGTATTCACAAGGTTTTCGCGGGCGATCCGCTCCAGCTTTCGCAATGCAGCTTCCCGGTCGTGAAGCTTGGCGAAGGCTGAATAGGTCATCGTTTTGGACGGGGAGGCGTTTTTGACGAGCACCGACATGGCCACGTATCCGAGCCGAACGAGCATAACAGCTTCACGCTCCTTCACATTTGCAAGTATGCCTATAGGTTGCCCAATCCGTGAAAAGTATGCCGCTGCTTCGTCCGGACAGTGAAGCTGAAGGATTCGATAATCGCAAGAAAAGCTACCGCAAAACACAGATGCATCTTCATCGAAGGGGCTTCGATCCGAAGCTTTTCTTTATGAAGCAAGACCTCCGTCCACGCCGCTCGAAAACGCAAAAAAACATCCTGCACCGGTCAATACCGGGTACAGGATGCCGACACGATGATCTTTTGGTTCATCCTCTTCATTAGCGATTCAGAACAAACGTTCGGATTCGTCAAGCCGGGTCCGAGTGGCTAAAAAACATTTCATAGGCAAGCGCCGTTTGAACGCGCGCTTCCTCTTCATTCAGCTTGCGCACAAGCTCCATCTCGACTTGAGTCACTTCTTCGCCCTGAAAGTTAATTTCAGCGATCGAAGCGCGAATTCGGACGATGGCAATCGCCTGATTGTCCGGGGAGTAAGCAATGACTTGCTGGCCGGTCGGGTAGACGCGAAACCCGCTCTTCACCATTTTCCCCTTGCCGTATTCAAGCAGCTCGTACAGCTCTTGCTCCGATTTGAACTTGCATACCGAATTAAATTCTGTTTGAAACCCCATAGGACCGCCTCCTCAGCCTATTCTTCCAAGCTTTAGCATACCGGAAGCCGGAAGGCAAAAGCAAGGCGCGCCGAGGACCGACCTGAATGGATGACAGCCCGAACGTCAGCTCGTGACCTGCATTTACAGATCAAACGTATATTGGAGACGCTGCTTATCGCTATGACGCTTGATCGCCAGCCGGATCAGATCGTCCAGCAGCTCGCGGTAAGGCTTGCCGCTTTCCCGCCAAAGCAGCGGATACATGCTGAACGGGGTAAACCCGGGCATCGTATTGATTTCGTTCAGAAAAATCGCGCCGTCCTCCTTGCGCACGAAGAAGTCGACCCGCGACAGGCCGGAGCCATCGACGGCCAGAAAAGCGCGAACAGCCAGCTCACGCAGACGCTCGGCAATTTCAGCCGGAATGTCGGCGGGGATGATCATGGACGACTTGCCATCGACATACTTGGCCTTGTAGTCATAAAAATCGCTGGAAGAAACAATCTCGCCGACCACCGAAGCTTGTGGATCGTCGTTGCCCAGCACGGCCACTTCCAGTTCGCGCGCATTGACGAATTCCTCGACGATAACCTTGCGGTCATAGCGGAACGCCTGATTGACGGCTGCAACCAGCTCCTCGCGATTGGACGCCTTGCTGACGCCTACGCTGGAGCCGAGATTGGCCGGCTTGATGAAGCAGGGATACCCGATCGACACTTCGATTTCCATCAGGAAAAAGGCATTGTCCTTCTCCCACTGGTGACGGGTGAAATGGCGGAAGACGCATTGCGGCAAGCCGTCCTGGGCAAACACACGCTTCATCATCACTTTGTCCATCCCGACGGAGGAGGCCAGTACGCCCGCTCCGACATAAGCGATGTTGGCCATCTCCAGCAAGCCCTGAATTGTGCCGTCCTCGCCGAACGTGCCATGCAGCAGCGGGAAAATGACATCAAAGGACGCCGCTTCGCCACCTGCCGCTCTGCCCGTACCTGCCTCGGCCGCCGCCGCTGCCATCGAGCCGAAAATCGGCTGAAGCGCAGACGCTTGCGGCGTCTGACTGCCTGCTGACAGCTCCAGTTGCAGCGCCTGCACCGAGTCAACCGGCTGCAGCAGTCTGGAGCCCGAGCGCCACTGCCCTTCCTTTGTTATGTAAAAAGGAGTCACTTCATATTGATCCAAATCAAATGCCTGAATAACGGCCAGAGCGGTCTGCAAGGAAACCTCATGCTCGCCGGACTTGCCGCCGTAAATCAAACCAACGCGAATTTTGTCGCTCATTATGAACCTCCGGATCGTATCAATTAATGAAAGAAAGAATGTCGGTTGCAAGAAAAAGAAAGCTGCAAGGAAGTCGTGCATGGCTGCCCGCAGAAAAGCGAACGCTAGAGAAGCGCTCCATCCGGATCGCGGCTACAGTCGGTCGTTGATTTTGATAAACCGGTATCGGGTCTGCTCAGTCCAGGCATACGAGTCGGTGTAGCTCCAGTACCGGTGCTTGCTGCTGACCGTATGCGCGTTAACAAGCGGCATGCCGTCCGGGTCCTTGGCCGTAACAATGGTCGAATGCTGGAAGCGGCCGCTGCCGTCCCAGTCATAGCCGATGACATCGCCAAGCTCCAGCTCGCCGGCCGAGGACACCTCGCGCCCGCGCAGTCCCGTCCGGCTTGTCGTCAAATAAAATGGCAAGCTATTAGCCACGGCCCAACTGAAGCTCCAAAGCTCCCGGCCGCCCAGACGTCCCTTGTACCACCAGCCCGAGCCTCTTGTACCAGTATAGTTCATAGGCGCTCTGCCTGCAAAGAGGCACTGAGACACATAATTCGTGCAATCAACCTCGAAGGTCAAGTAGTCGGGATTGCTCTTATCCCACCATAAATCGGCGTAAGCGGCAGCTTCCTGACGGTTGTAGGCGCCACGGGACGCCTCCTGCCAATCGCGGACCATCTCGCGGTTCAGAAAAGGCACGGAAGGAGCCCGATGCGACTCCTCGCCAAGCGACGGGTCTTCCGCCTCCAGCCATCCGCCGGGGGCCGCAGGCAGCAGCCGCAGCGACTGCTCCGCATGCAGCGGCTCCACCTGCAAGATGCACCAGCCATCGAGCCCTTCATGCAGCGTAATGCGCTCGCGCTCGACGCGCTGCTCCTCCTGCTCCATGTCCCGCACCCGGCAGGCAGTCTTGCGCTTCAATGCAACATCGACGATCGTGCCGCCGGGCCGCTCCTCCACCCTGTCGATCACAAGTCGGGTCTCGTGTTTGACCGGAACAAGCTTGCGCTCGCGGTCTGTCTCAGCCCGGCGGGCCAGCAGCGAGGCCTGGCGGTGCAGAAAGCCGCTATCCTGCACAAAGGGCAGCAGCGGCTCGACGGAGTAGTCGATATCCATTAAGTTGCGATGGTGGATATAGTCGTATAAAGCTAGCTTCCAGGCCAAGGCTGCCAGTCTCCTTTCGTCATCCCATTCGTCGGTCATACGCGTGAAGCATCCATTCCCATACGTATGCGTCCAATTCAGCAAAAATGATTGAAATCAGCCTTTACGAAGGGGGGCCGCAGCATGTATACTGAGGTTAAGGCGATTTTGTGAAATCGAGTTTCATAGTATGAAACAGAAACTCGTGAAGCGAAGCTTTAAAATGATCAAGGAGGACTGCATCCATGTCAACGAAAGACCAATTTTCGGTCCGTCAGCAGCTTGCTGTAGGCGATCAGTCGTACAACTACTACAGCCTGCCTGCATTTGAGCAGCAAGGCGAAGGTACGATCAGCAACCTGCCTTTCTCCATTAAAGTGCTGCTGGAGGCCGCTGTCCGCCAATTCGACGGAAAAGCGATTACCGCCGAGCATGTTAAGCAAATTGCGAACTGGGCTGTCGAACGCGACGCCAACAAAGAGATTCCGTTCATTCCTGCGCGGATCGTACTGCAGGATTTCACCGGCGTGCCTGTCGTCGTCGACCTCGCGGCTATGCGCGACACGATGAAGCAAGCAGGCGGCGATCCTAAGCGGATCAACCCGCTCGTGCCTGTAGACCTTGTTATCGACCACTCCGTTATGGTTGACGCCTTCGGTTCGAAGGAAGCTCTGGAATTCAATGAAAAGATCGAATTCGAGCGCAATGAAGAGCGTTACCGCTTCCTGCGCTGGGCGCAAACGGCGTTCGACAACTTCCGCGCCGTACCGCCGGATACGGGTATCGTTCACCAGGTTAACCTGGAGTACCTCGCATCGGTCGCAGCTACGAAAACGGTTGATGGCGAAACAGTCGTGTTCCCGGACTCCCTCGTCGGTACAGACTCGCACACCACGATGATCAACGGTCTTGGCATCGTCGGCTGGGGCGTCGGCGGAATCGAGGCGGAAGCCGGCATGCTCGGACAACCGCTGTATTTTGTTACGCCTGAGGTTATCGGCTTCAAGCTGACAGGCACGCTGAGCGAAGGCGCTACAGCGACTGACCTGGCTCTGACAGTTACGCAAATGCTTCGTAAAAAAGGCGTTGTCGGTAAATTTGTCGAGTACTACGGCTCCGGCTTGTCGAACATCAGTCTGGCTGACCGCGCAACGGTTGCCAATATGGCTCCTGAATACGGCGCAACAATCGGTTTCTTCCCGGTAGACGCCGAAACCTTGAACTACCTCAGAGCTACAGGCCGCAGCGAAGAGCAAATCGCGCTGGTTGAAGCTTACTATAAAGCGCAAGGCATGTTCCGCACAGACGCGACGCCGGACCCTGTGTTCAGCGATGTGATCGAGCTTGACCTCGGTTCCGTTGTGCCAAGCCTCGCCGGTCCTAAGCGTCCGCAAGACCGCGTTGAGCTGACGAACATGAAGGAATCGTTCAACAGCATTATCCGCACGCCAATCGACAAAGGCGGATACGGTCTGTCCGACGAAAAAATCGCCCAAGTGGTCGATATTGAGCATGCTAACGGCGAAGTCAGCAAAATGGGCACAGGCGCCGTCGTCATCGCGGCTATCACTTCCTGTACCAATACTTCGAACCCTAGCGTTATGCTGGGCGCGGGCATTGTGGCCAAGAAAGCCGTTGCACTTGGCTTGCGCAAGCCGGGTTATGTGAAAAGCAGTCTGACGCCGGGCTCCCTGGTCGTTACGGAATATCTGAAAAACGCCGGCTTGCTGGAGTCGCTCGAAGCGCTTGGCTTCCACGTCGCCGGTTATGGCTGCGCAACGTGCATCGGTAACTCCGGCCCGCTGCCGGATGAAGTCAGCAAAGCTATCGCGGACAACGATTCGACTGTTGCGGCTGTCCTGTCCGGTAACCGTAACTTCGAAGGCCGCGTGCATGCGCAGGTTAAAGCCAACTACCTGGCTTCGCCGCCGCTCGTTGTTGCTTACGCGCTTGCAGGCACGGTTAACATTGATCTGGCTAACGATCCGATCGGCTACGATCAGAAAAACGAGCCGGTTTATTTGAAGGACATCTGGCCGACTTCCCAGGAAATTCAGGACGCTATGGGCGTTGCTATGAGCCCTGAGCTGTACCAGGCCAAATATTCGGACGTATTCCGCTCCAACCCGCGCTTCAATGCCATCGAGGTTCCAGAGGGCGATCTGTACGCGTGGGACGAAAAATCGACGTATATCGCGAACCCGCCATTCTTCTCCAATCTGGGGAAAGAACTGAACGATATCGCTGATATCCGCGCCGCTAAAACGCTGGCTCTGATGGGCGATTCCGTTACAACGGACCATATCTCCCCTGCGGGCAACATCAAGCCTGACAGCCCGGGCGGCAAGTTCTTGCTTGAGCATGGCGTGAAGAAGGAAGACTTCAACTCCTACGGCTCCCGTCGCGGTAACCACGATGTGATGATGCGCGGTACGTTCGCCAACATCCGGATTCGCAACCAGGTTGCTCCAGGCACCGAGGGCGGCGTAACGACTTACCTGCCTACAGGCGAAGTCATGTCGATCTACGATGCTTCCATGAAGTATCAAGAGCAAGGCACGAACCTCGTCGTAATCGCAGGTAAAGAATACGGCACCGGCTCCTCCCGTGACTGGGCGGCTAAAGGTACGTTCCTGCTCGGCGTGAAAGCCGTTATCGCGGAAAGCTTCGAGCGGATTCACCGTTCCAACCTCGTCGGTATGGGCGTACTGCCTCTGCAATTCACAGCCGGCCAAAGCTGGAGCACGCTTGGTATTACCGGACGCGAAACGTTCGATATTACCGGCCTGTCCAACGACGTTCAACCGGGTCAAACGGTCACCGTTACCGCTACACGCGAAGACGGCACGTCGTTCAGCTTCGAAGCGCTGGTGCGTCTCGATAGCTTCGTTGATGTCGATTACTACCGCAACGGCGGTATCCTGCAAACCGTATTGCGTCAAATTATGGCGTAATTCTGCGTGATACGCGCAAAGAAGCAAGCCCGGACGTTTACACGGTCCGGGCTTGCTTCTTTTCTTTCAGATCTTCAGCGGCTCTCGACTTCGCCGCTATTTCAACATCTTGCCCATGCGGCGCGCCGCTTCCAGCAGCGCGGGCGCATGCTCCATCATCATCTCGACCGTCAGCCGGTTGGACGGTCCGGACAAAGCCAGCGCAGCCGCCAGACGATGGCTGCGGTCGAAGATGGGCGCCGACACAGCCGCGGCGCCCGGCTCGCGTTCCTCGACGCTTGTGGCATAGCCAAGCGTCCGCACCTCCTGCAGCTGCTGCAGGTACGCCCCGTTGCTGGCCGCAGCCGGCCAGGCGGCTTGCGACAGCAGCGCCTGTTGCTCCGCCTGCTCGGCGAATGCGACGAGCACCTTGCTGGACGCGCCGACATACAGCGGCAGGCGCGCCCCGATCGGAGCAACCCGGCGGATTGCCTGGTTGCTCTGCACGGCCTGTACGCGGACGCGCTCCATGCCGTCGCGGACGTACAGGCTGACGGTTTCGCCCAGCGCGTCGCGCAGCCGTTCCATCTCCGGCAGCAGCAGCAGCGCCGGGTCGTCGGTATGCGTCAGGTTCGCGGACAGCTCCCAGACGCTGAAGCCAAGGCGATAGCGCTCGGAAGCCGGATCGCGGATGACAAAGCCTTTGCCTTCCAGCGAGGCGAGCAGTCGGTGCACCGTGCTTTTATGCAGCCCGACGCGTCCGGCAATTTCCGTCAGGCTCAAATCCTCGGCTGTCGTAAAGCACAGCAAAATATCCAAGGCCCGTTCCACCGCACGAACGGTTAATTTGCCATCTTCCATCCATTTCCCACTCCCCGAAAATCGGTTTCACCAGTTGAAATCTATTATACCTGATTTGACGATGATTTCCTATCACCACCTTATGCCTGCCGGGCGACTATTACACGCACATTACAGAATGCTTACAATTTTTGCGCTCCATTGACGATTCGTCCCCCTCGTTTTACTATTAAAATATAAGCTTCCTTATGAGCGTGATGAGCGAGGTTGAACCGCCGCTGCATGCAAGGCTCAAGCTTCACTTTTTGGAACGTTGTCATCCGTCGCCCACAGACATTTTCGTGCATTGGAGGGCTTCCTATGGAAACTAATCCTTACACACCTACATCAACGCAGGCGCCGCTCCATCCAGGCTCTGTTGAAACCGCTTCCCGAAAAATTTCTTTTGTCCGCCGCCGCAAAGGCTGGCTGATCGCAATTTTGTCCTTCCTGCTGCTGCTCGTCAGCCTCGTCATTGCCTTCCATGCGTACGTCGCGTGGACGCTGGGACGGCCGCATATCGACCCGCTGCGCTCCAATCCGGCTGCCGCCTTCGGCGCGGCCTATGAGGATATTACATTTCCGAGCCTGAACGGATCGTCCGAGCTGTCAGGCTGGTACATCCCGGCTGTCACTGCCTTGGCCGGAACGGATGTCAAGCGGCAGACCGTCGTCTTCTCACACGGCTATGGCGGAAACCGCGAGGAAATTTGGGTGCCGCTGTACGATCTGGCCAAAGCCGCACACAAGCAGGGCTACAATGTCATTATGTTTGATTACGGCTACGTCCAGCCGAACTGGACCGTCACCGGCGGATTGCGCGAGTCCCAGGAGCTGCTCGGCGCGGTGAATTATGCGAAGGACCGGGGCGCAGAGCGCGTGTACGTCTGGGGCTTCTCGATGGGAGCCGGAACTGCCCTGCAGGCCGCGCTGCAAACGCAGGACATCGACGGCATGATTCTGGACAGCACCTTCGTTCTGGAGCCGGATACGCTGTACCACAATATGAAGCAGGTAGCGAATGTGCCGAAGTTCTCGCAGTCGCTCGTGCATATGTTTTTCCCGCTGATCAACGGCGTCAGCTTCAACGAAATTCCGTACGGCACCATTAAGGAAGCGTCCTACTCGATGCCGATCTTCTTCATTCACGGGAAGGAGGACGTGCGTGCTCCCTACGAGATGGTGGAGAGCATCTACGCCCATCAACGTCCTGATTCCGGCTCCGCCCTGTGGATGCTGGAAAATGACGGCCACGAGCTGATCTACCGAGCCCATAAGCGCACTTACCTGCAGATGACGACCGGCTTCCTGCGCACACTGTCCACCTCGGCTGGCGAACCGCTGAACCATGGCAAGTCAAGATAGCGACCTGTATGTATAATAGTCAAGCCTCGCCGCATACATTGTTCTTGGAGCTTTGTCCCGACCGCCGGGACGGCAGACTCAGGGACTACTGCGGGGAGGTTTTTTGATGATGCTCGTTGCATACGGAACACTGCAGCCGCTGCGGGTTGTCGAGGAAATCCGGTTCTGGAAAATGCAAGAGAAGGAGCATACCGTCGTCATCCGGGAGCTGATACCTGCGCTGGAGGCCGAGTATATCCAGCTGTTGGCCCAATGGGAGCAAGTATTTGCCCGGACGGAAGCGACAGCCGAACGCTGGATCGAGGCGCTTCTCAGGTATCCAGGTCCGCCAACCGCGGAGCAGCAGCACCACATCCACGGTTTGCTGCGAATCGCAACGCTGCAATCCCAAGCTTTTGTCCAGCAGCTGTTTCAGCTGATGAAGCAAAGCGCGCCGGTGCAGGCGAGCCCGGTTGCCCGGACGGTGCTCCTCCATATTATTCGCGAATCCGAGTATTTCCTCGGCGTGCTGGAGGCCCTGCAGAAGCAGCAGGCCGCGATGGATCGCTCGGCCGACTCCGCCCAGGAAGCCGGCGTCCTCGCCGGCGACGAAAGGGAGCGTTCCGCCACGCTGGAAGGCACCTGGTCCAATCCAGTGCCGAATGACCCTGGGACAGCGGCGGCAGCCGTGCCCGTCGGCGGACACCGGCTGCCGCCGCTGCCTTATGCCTACGATGCGCTGGAGCCGTATATCGACGCGGAAACGATGCGTATTCATTACGACAAGCATCATCAAAGCTATGTCGATGGACTGAATAAAGCGGAAATCAAGCTCCAGGAGGCGCGCCAATCAGGAAACTTTGAGCTGGTGAAGCATTGGGAACGGGAGCTGGCGTTTAACGGGGCGGGACATTATCTGCATACGATTTTTTGGCAAACGATGAAGCCAGGGGGCGGCGGCGAGGCAACAGGTCCGGTCGCAGCCGCGATCCGTCAAGCCTTTGGCAGCTTCGCAGCGTTCCGCAAGCAGTTCAGCGCGGCCGCAGACAAGGTGGAGGGCGGAGGCTGGGCGATTCTGGTATGGAGTCCGCGCAGCCGCCGGGTCGAAATTTTACAGGCGGAGAAGCATCAGAATCTGTCGCAATGGGACGTTGTTCCGCTGCTGCCGCTGGACGTCTGGGAGCACGCTTATTACTTGAAGCACCGGAATGAACGGGCGCGTTATATTGAGGACTGGTGGCATACGATCAACTGGGAGACGGTTAATGAGCGGTTTTCCGCTGCACGCAGGCTCGTCTGGCCCCCTTATTGAAGCCGATCCGTTGGTTGATTGGTCGGCTCCGCCTCTTCGTTTGACCGGGCCTCGCTGCCTGATGAAAAAAAGCTGCTTCGCTCACGGCCACAGCAGTCTGCGCACGTAAGAAAAGCAGCTTTATTCTTCGATCTGTATCGTTGGCAGTCAAGGACGTTCCCGGTTCCTTAGTCCTTGACCAGGGACAGAAACTCGGCACGCGAAGCAGGGTCTGTCCGGAACAAGCCGCGAACTGCCGACGTAACGGTCTTGCTGCCAGGCTTCTTCACGCCGCGGGCGCACATGCACAGATGCTCGCCTTCGACGACAACCATGCAGCCGTGCGGCTCCAGCACCTCCATCAAAATATCGGCCAGATCGGAAGTGATCCGCTCCTGCACCTGCAGCCGACGGGTGACCGCCTCCACCAGACGAGCGAACTTGCTCAGCCCGGCGATTTTGCCGCTTGGTACATATCCGATGTGCACCTTGCCGAAAAACGGCGCCATATGGTGCTCGCATTGGCTGTAGTAGACGATATCCTTCACAATAACGAGCTCTTCATGCTTCTCGTCGAATGCAACGCCGAGAATATCTCGTACGTCAGCATCGTAACCTGCGAAAATTTCTTCATACATCCGTGTCACGCGGGCAGGCGTGTCCAGCAGCCCTTCCCGGTCAACATCCTCACCGATCAGTCGCAAAATTTCACGGACATGGTGTTCGATTTGGTCCCGGTTTTCATCGACACGGTGGTTTTTATATTCCTTAGCCGGCATGGCTCTCTCCTCTTTCTGTGCGTACGCCGTCCGCGGGATCAACCAGCATGCCTGCCATCTCCCAGGCAGCTCTTCGTTCCCGGGCTAGGGGCGAAACTTTTTATTTTTCATCATCGTTTGCATTTTTTGCATCTGCTTTTTGTCCAGGTTGTAGCCCATTTGCTTAGCCATCTGCTGGATCATTGCCGGGTCATTCTGCATTTTCTCCAATTGCTTGCGGAGATAAGCGACGCCGATAAAAAAACCTGCCACCCCGCCCGCAATCAGGGCCAGTACGGCCGTAACCGCATACCACATGAGTCGTCTCACCTCAAAAATTAGTCAATTGTCATCTTCTCATCATAACATGTCCCTTGACAGGTGACAAATACGTTTCGTCGCTTGGCAGGCGCTACATCAGCACGTTTTCAATGAATACGGTCGTCTGCCTGGCCAGATCAATTTCCTTCACATCCAGCTCGTCCCCGCTGCTCTTCACGACCCTGACGACAGGCCGCCCCGGCAGCCCGCGATGCTGTCCGACGACAACGCCGGTCTCGCGTGTCGTAAGCCGCACCGAGGTTCCCGTCGGGTAGACGGACACGGTCCGTAAAAACTGAATGACCACCTCATGGTCAAGCTGCTTGCCCGCCATCGCCATCATCCGCTCGCACGCGTCATGCGGCAGCATACGCTTGCCTTGAGACAAATCAAACAGCATATTGTCGTACGTATTGGCGACCGCGACGATTTTGGCGTACAGATGAATTTCATCACCGGCCAGCCCGCGCGGCCAGCCGCCGCCATCAAGCTGCTCATGATGCTGAAAAGCGACATGCGCAATCAGCAGGCTGAACTCGCGCTTGTTTTTGATCGCCTCGAAGCCTCTCCATGTATGATGCAGCTTCGGATTGTCCGAGCTGTCGTCGGTCAGCAGCTCCAGCTTGCCGACATCATGCAGCAATGCGCCAATCGCCAGCTCCTTCAGTTGGACGGGAGTCAGCCCCAGATTCATGCCGATCAGCGTCGACATCATACACACGTTCAGCGCGTGCACGTACATATCGTTATCCTGGGTCCGGATATCCGACAGCTGGATAAGCACATCGCTGTTGGACATAATGTCCTCCAGCAAGCTGTTGATACTCTGGCTCAATTGCCGGGTGTTGATTTCCTTACCGGAGCGGATGGAGTCAAACGTGTCGCTCATCTGCTTCATAACGACACGCTTCGTTTCCTCGGACAGCAGCTCCGGAATTTCAATGTCGGCAAACTGCTTGTCCTGAATATAAATCATCGTGACGCCGATCCGCCTGAGTGTTGTAATCATGAAGACTGTCAGCTGAACGCCTTCGGACAGCAGCACCGATCCATTGGCGGAAAATATCGTTCGACCCAAATATTGTCCTGCCTCTACCTGCTCAAGATGCACATATCTCATGAACTCATTCCCCCTGACGCCTGCTCTTCATGCTGCAGCAGAAACGTCTTGATCCCCAGTCCGCCTCCATAGCCGACCATGGCCCCGGAAGCGCCGATGACACGATGGCACGGCACGACGATCGGGACCGGATTGCGGTTGTTGGCCCCTCCTACGGCCCGAACGGCTCGCGGAGCGCCGATCTGCGCCGCGATATCCTTATACGCGCACATCTGCGCATACGGAATGGTACGCAGCGCCTCCCACACCTGCACTTGAAACGGTGTGCCCCGCAGCTCCAGCGGAAGGGTAAACTGCTGAAGGTCGCCGCGGAAATACGCCGCAAGCTCGGACTTAGCCTCGCCGAGTGCCGCCGGGTCGTGCTCCCAGTCGCGCGTGTCGAACCAGCGGGCGGACCAGGCCGCCAGCCGTTCCTGCCCTTCCGCGAAGCGGCCAAAATCAATCTGGCATACCGCTCCTGCGTACGCAGCCAATGTCAGCGGGCCGATCGGAGATTCCCATTCATCGTAACGTATCGTGTTTGTCATGTCGCCGTGTCAGATCCTCCCTGCCTCCGAAGTGCCAACTGCCTTGTTGATTTCGCGCAGCACGGCCTCATCCTGCTCCCGCTGCGCAGCTTGCCCAAGCGCCTCCAGCGCCTCGGCTGTCGCGATGCGGCCAAGCGACCAGGCGGCTGTCCCCCGAATCTCCGGCCTGACATCGGTCAGCAGCAGCCGGGCGAGATCCGGCACACTGCTTGCATCGCGGAAATTGCCAAGCGCCAGCACCGCATTGCGCTGAATCGGCTTGCGCCCCCGCCAGGCGGCTGCACTGGAGCCGAACCGGTCGCTGAACTCACGGTTCGACATAAACAGCAGCGACTTCAGCAGCGGCTTGACCAGCTCGGAATCAGGCTGCAGCTCAGGATGATGTCCGGCGTGGATGCCTTTGTTTTTCGGGCAAACAATCTGGCACGTATCGCAGCCGTACAGCCGGTTGCCAATTTTGCGCTTCAGCTCATCCTCTTCAATCAGACCCTTCGTCTGCGTCACAAATGAAATGCAGCGCTGGGCGTTGAGCTGTCCCGGACCGACCAGAGCGCCCGTTGGACAGGCGTCGATACAAATGGTGCAGTCGCCGCAGCTCTCCGTCACCGGATCATCCGGCGGAAACGGCACGTTCGTAATCAGCTCGCCAAGGTACACCCACGAGCCCCATTCCGGCGTGATGACCGCACAGTTTTTGCCGCTCCAGCCGATGCCTGCCCGCTCGGCGACAGCCCGGTCGACCAATGCGCCCGTATCCACCATATTGACGGTCCGGACCTGCGGTAGCCGTTCCCGCAGCCATGCCTCCAGCCGCTCCAGCCGGTTGCGCAGCACATGATGGTAATCCTGGCCCCAGGCCGATCTCGACAGTATTCCCCGGTAAGCGCCCGGCTCAGAGCGCGGCGGATCATGCAGCTTGGACGGATAGGCGACGGCAATCGAAATAAGCGAACGCGGAGCTTCGAGCGATAAGGCGGGATCAACCCGCTTCGCGATGTCTTTCTCTTCGAAGCCGGACTCAAAGCCTTTTTCCCGATGCTCCAGCAAAATCGTCCTCAGCTCGGCGAACGGCTCCGCGCTGGCGAAGCCGATCTTGTCGATGCCCAGCTCGGGGGCCGCCCGCCGCAGCTCCTCTTTGAGCGATGCCCAATCCATCTTGTCCCATTCCAGCAGCTCCGTCATGACAAGCTCCTCCAGTGCCGGAACGGCCATATCACCCATTCGGCCCGGCCGACCACCTCCTGCAGCGGCACGGAGCCGAAGCTGCGGCTGTCGTTGCTCGCATACCGTCTCCGGTTATCGCCCATCACAAACACATAGCCTTCACCAACCGTCAAGGGCTCGAACCGTCCGTCCTGAATGGCGGAATCCGTGTAAGGCTCAGCCGTTTCCTGCCCGTTGACGTACAGCTTGCCTCGCCTGACATGGACCTCATCTCCGGCCACAGCGACGATCCGCTTGACCAGAAACGACGACTCGGCCGTCATGCCCTCCGGATTGCGCAGCACCACGATATCCCCGCGTCCCGGAGGCTCCAGATAGCGGATCGTTTTGTTAATAAACAGCCACTCGCCGTCATGCAGCGTGGGCTGCATTGAGCCGCCCTTGACGGCCGACACATGAAATAAAAACTGGTACACAAGCGTCACGACGACGAGGGCGATGGACATCATTTTCACCCATTCCCAAATTTCGCGGACGATTCCCCGATTCCCGGTATGCTCATGCGGCGCTTCAGTCATCGCACGTTCATCCTTCCGCATTCCGATCCAGCCAAGCCTGGTAATACCGCTTCACCTCGGCGTCCTGAAAGGGCGCCTGTCCGGCGCGCACCAGGGTCAATAAACGCTGCAGTCCCTGCTTCGCCTTCGTATCCACGATATCCGGATAATGATATTGCTGCTTATGCCGTTCATACTCCTCCTGATCAACGACAAACACTTCCCCGGAAGGCAGCCGGATCACATCAAGGTCATAATCAATATAAGTGATCACCCGGCCGCTGACATAGGGGGGGGAAGCTACGTTGCAATAATAACGTACTCCCTGCTCCTCCATCAGCGCCACCACGTTAAACCATTCGCCGGGGATGAAAAAAGATACGCCGGGGATGCGGCTGACCCATTCCTTGCCGTCAGCCTCCACAATTTTCGTCTGGCTGTTGATAAACACACGCATGGCCTGCTCCCGGTGTGATTCATGGAGCAGCTGCTCGGGCACCAGCCAGTTTTCCAGCCACATGCGGTGGAGATGCCCGTCGTGCTTGAAGCTTTTGATCATATATGTCTCGAAGGTCTCCATGAGGCCCAAACCCTTCTGCTCAGCCCAACCCTGGCGGCGTAGACGCCCGCCGGGTCCGCAAGCGTTTGCTCCGATCTCTTCCTACTAGCATAAACGTATGCCTGTACGGTTTCAAGAGCGCCGGCCGTTCACGGGTACAAAAAAAAGCATAACGCGCGGCCCCTGTTCCTCGCGTTATGCCTAGCTTCCTGCGCCAGCCTGCGTCTGGCGTCTTTCCGGACGCTCCCGTCTATCCGTTCACAATACTCAGACGATGTGCAGCTCTGGAAAAATCATGGGCTTGATAGCCGGCTTTCTCGTAAACCGGCAGCACCACTTCATTATGGACATCGACCGTGACCATAATGCGCTGAACCTTGCGTCCGACAAACCGTCCGCGCAGCGCCTCAATCAAAGCCTGTCCGATTCCCCGGCGCTGAAAGCTTTGATCGACCGCAATGCGGTAATAATACGCTTGCTGCTGATCAATCGTGCCGACGATGACACCAACAATTTCTTCCTCTTCCTCCGCAACCAGGATGAGCTCGCTGTCCCAGGATAGCTGGCGGGCAAACGCGGCCATGGTTGCGTCATAACAGGCCTCTGACAAAACATTCTTGAACAACTCGGTGACAGCAACGGAATCCGACAATTGAAAAGAACGAATTTGATAAGAAGTTACCAGCATGCTGCACTCTCCCCAACCACTCTATTTACGTTAATTATAAATTACGACAAAAGCTGCTATAATTCCTGCTAAAAATTAAAAAAAACTTCATTTTCGGAATAAAAATTTCAAAATGTCGTGAAAACGCTTCCTTTTGAAGCAATTTCACGAACAATAACTGCTGTCGCCTTCGACCTTTACGACAACCGCGCAACCGCCGAAACACAGCAAACAGGCATGAGTCCGGCCAATACCGGATTCATGCCTCGCCTTCCTTCGCGCCATTTGGCGGACCCTTCCACGGCACACCGCCGGAATCGTCCTCCGGCCAGGCCAGCTGCTCCTGGCAGCCGCCCCATTCCGCAGCTCAAGGTCTCCCCGCATACGGCTGCTTCAGGGAATTAAACTTGTATCCGTAGCCTCGGACATTTTGGATCAGCACAGGCTCGGACGGATGAACTTCGATTTTTTTCCGCAGACTGCTGATATGCACGACAACGGTTCGTGTGTCCGAGTAGCTTTCAGCCCCCCATACTTGCCGATACAGCTCTTCCGCTGTAAAAATCTGGTCCGGGTTCTGAGCCAAAAACATCAGGATCTGCATTTCCTTGGCCGACACATTTACGGGCACCCCGCGAAGGCGCACGGAATAACTGGAAATATCAATTTCCAGGCCGCCGAACACCAGCTTCCGGTAATCCGAGGACGAAGGTACCGGCTCGCGATGAAATACCGGAGCGCGCCGCAAATTTGCTTCCACGCGGGCGATTAATACTTTCGGGTCAAACGGCTTCGTCATATAATCATCGGCGCCGAGTCCAAGCCCGCGGACTACATCTTCATTTTCCGTGTTGCAGCTGATGAAAATAATCGGCACATTCGACACGCGCCGGATGCTCTCGCACAGCTCCAGACCGCTCATCCCCGGCAATCCGATATCAAGCAGCACCAGATCCGGCGACGTTCTCACATATTCGCGCAGCCCGTCGGCACCGTCCCGCGACGTCAGAACGCGATAGCCGTGCGACTCCAGATACAGCTGAATGAGCTCGCTGATTTCCTTATCGTCCTCCACCAGCAATATACGTTGCTCAGACACCTTATTCTACCTCCTCGGGCAAGATTTCGACAGGCAGCGTAAATCGAAACGTCGATCCTTCGTTCGGCCTGCTCTCGGCGCCGACTTGTCCGCCATGGATTTCGACAATTTCCTTGACAATCGCCAGTCCCAAGCCGGAGCCGGTTACACTCCGCTCTCCCGTTCCTTTCACGAAGCGGTCAAACACATGGTTCAGCACGCCCGGGTCGATTCCCGCGCCCGTGTCGCTCACGGCAATCGTCAGCCAGCCTTCAAGCGGATAGTCCGGCTTGACGCGCAGCTCGCTGCTGATGCGGATCGCACCGCCCTGCGGCGTAAACTTGAGCGCATTAAAAATAATATTGCCGATCACCTGCTGAATCCGAAACGGGTCAACGGACACCAGCGGCGTTCCGCTAATGCCGGTCAGATCGGGCGGCGACAGCTCAAAGCGCAGCTGCCGGTCCTCGACGTCAAGCCTGTATTTGCCCATATAATCATGAAACAAATCCTCAACGGTCACATACGTAAAATGAAAGGTCGATTTCCCCGCCTCCAGCTTGGACAAATCGAATAAGTCCTGTACCAGACGGCTGACCAGCACCACCTTGTCATAAATCATCTGCAAATAGGAACGATCGTCCGGACGGATGTAGCCGTCCAGCATCGCCTTCAGATAGCCCTGAACCGATGTCATCGGCGTCCCCAGCTCATGTGAAATGTTGGCCAGCAGACGCTGGCGCGACGATTCCGCCTGCTTGAGATGCACGTTGGCCTCCTTCAAGCGGTCGTAGCTCCATTCCAGCTCCTTCGTTCGGTCCTTGATCCGGTCCTCCAAGGTGGCGTTAAGCACCAGCAGCTCATCTGACAACTTCTCAACTTTATAATAAGCCTTTGAAAATTTCAGTGCAACGATCAGCGTTTGTACGATCATAAATTGCATAACGCCGTAAGGCACGAAATCGGCGGTTTTGATCAAGCCATTGTAATACAGCATGTCATTCAGCGCAGCGATAAACATGAGGAGCGACGACAGGCCGTTCAGCAAGGTTCCGTCCCGGCGGCGGTAAGCGGCCAGCATAAAGACGTACCCCATGTACAAGAACATACCGATCGTGTAAATCTGAAAGACTTGCATCGAATAGGTGAAAATACGCGCGGGAAAAAAGACCACGATGAGCGACAGAGCGAAGCCCAGACCGGACAAAACGAGCACCAGCTTGCGAGGCAGCTCAGCCGGATAAAGCAGCTGGACAAACAGCACATAAATCGGGATGCCCCAGTACGGTGCAAGATATTCGGCCTTCACGGCAAGCTCCCATGGAAGCTGCGGGAAAAACCGCACCAGCAGCGTATCTCCCAGCAGCAGCGACCGCACCGCCAGCAAGCAGCAGAAAACGCCGATCAGCAAGCTCAGCTTATCCAGTTTACGCAGCATGAAAAGCGCCATATGGTAGCCGCCCAGCGTCAGCAGCGCGATGGAAATGACCAGCTGCTGCACCATGTTGGACTCACGCAGGTTGTTCACCGCCGGGGCCTCTCCCATATACAGCTCCGTCCAGAGCCCTCCCTTGCGCTGCACAAAGTTGGCTACCTGCAAGACGACTTCATTAATCCCCTGCTGCGATTGAAAATAAAAGACGCGCGCATACGTTTTCGGCTGCATCTCCTCTCGGGTTTTGCCGACCTTCCCGGTTTCTCCCTGCAGCTCGCCATTAATCCACAGCTTGTAAGAGGTGGCGACGGCAGGTATGTACAAGGCCTTGATCGAATCGGCTTGTTCCGGCGCAAAGCTAACAAGCAGACGGTAAGTACCGTAGCCCTGTGAGCTTGGCGCCGCTGACTGTCCGCTGCTTCCCCAAACATGCGGCACGATGACCGAGCGGGCGGAAGCCGCTCCTGGTCCCGCACGCCTGAAATCAGCAGGCTCCAGCAGCTCGCTGCTATAGAAAGTCCACGGACCGCGCAGCTCGGTCACCCGGTCCGGCTCGCCTGACATGCGGATAACCGGTTCAGTATCCGGGTTAACGACCGCCTGCGCTCCCGCAGGCAAGATGAAGCTGCTGATCAGCAAGGCAATAAGTAAGGAAAATAAAGGGCTAAATCGCATGCAATGGCCTTCCTTGTCGGTTTAATAAATAAAATGAAGCAAAGCAACCCGTTGTTTTCTCCATTATATCCATAAACCTCCGGTTCTGGCGACTGCTCGTTTCTTGCCCGGACCGTTGTACGCTAAGCCTCCTGCAGCACAGGCAGGCTTGGCCGCTGGCAAAAAAATGAACCCGTTCCCCAGACCGAGAGGGAAACAGGCTCATGCTGCATCTAGCAAGCTTGCACTGCCGCTGCAGAGCGAAAAGGACAGCCGGCGCAAGTCAGACGGAAGTCGGACCGTGCGGGCTGTCCCGCTGACGCTTACATGTCGAGCTCTGCCAGCAGCCGCTGCAGCACCGCCGCAGCCTGCGCCCGGCTTGCACTCGCACGGGGAGCAAACGTGCCGTCCGGGTAACCCGTGATCAGTCCGGCCGCAGCGGCTTGCTCCACAGCTCCAGCTGCCCAGCCGCTGATCGCCTGCCGGTCCGTGAAGGACGAAGGCGTCACCGCTTCCGCTGCTCCCGCAGGCGGCTTGCCTCCATGCTGCCGGAATGACTGGGCATTCACCAGCATGACCGCCAGCTGCTCCCGGCTAACCGGAGCGTCGGGGACAAAGGCTGCTTCGCTGACGCCGCTGATGATTCCGGCCGCAAAGGCTTGTGTGATCGCCTCGTAATACCACGCCTGCTCCGGCACGTCGCTGAAGGGCAAGCGGTCGGATGTCCTCCCGTTCAGACCAAGGCTGCGGGCGAGCAGCGCCGTCAGCTGCGCCCGCGTCAACACAGATTCCGGGGCAAAGCGGTCGTCGTCCATCCCCTCCGCCACTTGTCTCGCCGCCATGCGTTCAATCGCCGCTTGCGCCCAGTGGCCTTGGATATCGGTGAAGGTCCGGTTCCATTGCATCACCGCATAACGGGCCACCGAAGGCAAGACGACTTCGACCTGCCCCTTGGTGAAACGCCCTCCGATGTACTGCCAGCGGCCCGTCTGCTCCACATACCGGTATACTCCCGACCGTCCCGGTTCTGTGATCATCGGCTGCTCATAGGCCAGCACCACCTTCACCGGCCTGGCCCATTGTGTAATCAGCCGTCCTCCCGCACGGATTTGCAGATCGAACACCGGGGAAGCAAGCACCGCAAAAGCAGGCGGTTGCTCCAGCAGTCCGCTTTTATCCACCGTAAGCCAAACCGATTCTCCCCCGGAGAAGTCCGCGATCGCCTTGGCGGGAACGGTTACGGTCGCCTCGTCGGACGCTACAACGATCGCGGCATCCGCGTCTGCGGCGCGCGCCCAAACTTCACCGGTAAGCTCCACCTGCAGCCGGGCAACGGGCTGTTGGTCGCCGCCGCTTCTCGCATCAATCCGCACCTCCTGCCGCCCGTCCGCCAGCTGCTTCAGCAATTCATGCTCATTCGGCTTCACTACCCGCTCTCTGCCAGTAGTCCGGGCTTCAGTCGTCGGTTGGCTTAATGGAGGGAGTCCGCCGGGCACATCGCCGACCCCCGCCTGCTCGCCCGGAAGCCGGAAGGAAAACGTAACCGGCTCACTGGCTACTCCGTTCACAACGGCAACCGCCGTCACGGTTACGCTGCCGTTGACCTGGAGCGGTCGTATATACTCCAGCGCATCAGAGGTCAGCCGAGGCCAAGAGGCCAGGCCCGTTGTCGAGTAATAAATACGCGCACCGGGTACAGAGCTGGACAGCGCCAGCCGCTGGCTGCCCGTATACGTCCCTGACGCCAGCGAGGACTGCGGGGCAGGGGGACGTTTCGCCAACGCCCACGTCGCAGAGGAAATGAGCTCGGCCGAGGCGCTTTCGGCGGTTGCCTGCAGCGTCCATTCGTAGTATTCGCCTGCCGCTTCCATGAAGCGTGGCAGGCGCAGCTCTCCGTATACGATGCGCTGCACGGACACCAGATCGCCTCCCGCCTGTCCAAGCTTCAGCCGCACGTATGCGTTGACATCCGGACGCAGCGCGCCCCGGTCATCCACCGCCTGCACGCTGAAGCTGTAGCCAAGCTGCCCCTGCTTCAGCCGTTCAGGAGAGGCGCTGAGCTTCAACCGAGGCAAGCTGATCGCCCGGCGGGCATTAATCAGCCCGCTTCCGATGTACAAGCTGTCCCCGGCGGGCAGCTCCGCATACACCGGATGGCTAATCGGCAAGCGCAGCGCGCTGTCACGCACAATGTGCAGCACCTCCTCAGGTGTCAGCGTCTCATTTTGCGCCAGAATCAGACCGACGATCCCCGCTACAAACGGAGCCGCAAACGAAGTGCCGTTGCCATCCTCATAGCCCACGCCTTGCCTGAATGAAGCCGCCGTCGTCAGCATGTCCGTGCCTGGAGCAACCACGCCGATATTCCCGATATTGGAGAAATCAGCCAGCGCCAGCGTGCCGTCCGGCAGCCGGGTTACCGCTCCGACCGCCAGCACGCCCGGCATATTGGCCGGGAATGTGGTGGCTACGTGCTTGCGGGTTTGACCTGCCGTGCCGTCGCGGTCGCCCTGCTCCCCGTACACCCAATGGTTGCTGTTGTTTCCGCTGGCCGCTACCACCACGACACCATGCTCCAACGCATACCGCACAGCGTCCCTGACTACGCGGATCTGATCGGTGCCTGCTGTGACGGCGTCGATGCCCAGGCTCAGATTAATAATCGTTGCCCCTTGTCTGACTGCCCAGTAAATACCGGCAGCCAGCTTATCGCTAGGGATGACATAATCATCGCCGCTGGCCCAATACCCGACCCTGACGGGCAAAATTTCCGCGACCGGCCCTGCCACACCTGCTATACCGACGAAATTGCCGACGCCTGCGGCGATAATACCTGCAACCTTGGTGCCATGACCGTAGTTGTCACGGGAATCGCGCGTCTGGTTGACAGCATCGAAGCCCTCCAGCACCTGTCCCGCCAGATCGGGATGGTCCCCGTTCACGCCGGTATCCAGCACAGCGATCCTGATCTTTCTCCCTCCCGCAGGCAAAGACACATGGTTCCAGGCATACACAACATCCGTCACGCCCAGCCCCCATTGCTTCCAGCGATACGGGTCAGCGGAGCCGATCGGCCGGATCGGCGTCTCGCCGTCTTCGGGGCCGTCCCCGGGGCCATCCTCAGCGCCATGCTCGGCATCGCCTTCCGATCCGCTTCCGGAGGAGCCGTCCTCGCCACCATCCTCGGAATCTTCACCAGCTCCGCTTCCGGAGGAGTCTCCCCCGCCACTATCCTCGGAATGTTCGCCAGAGCCGCTGCCGTAGTTGTCGTCCCCGCCGCTGTTTTCGGAGCCGCCGCCAGCTTCGCTTCCAGCGCCGCCCTCAGCGCCATTGTCCGAGCCTGCTTCGCCGTTCCCGGCATGCCCGGCATTTTCTTCCCCCGGACTGCCGTCTTCAACAGAGCCGCCAGCGCCCGATCCGGCATCAAGGCTCTGATCTTGCCTCACTTGGAGTTCCGCTGCCGGGGCGTTCGTTGTATGTATCATACGAAACAAATACACGGGCTCCGCATATTCAATATCAGGCGAGCTTTGCCATTTGGTTACTGCCTGGTCCACTGTTTGTCCAGTCCCCAGCTCAACTTCGACAAATGGAAGCTGTTCTTCCCTATCCTCAGCTACCATAGCAGAGCGCATCGCGTACAAGCCTTGCTCCTCTGCCGGCTCCTTATACTTCACAACGAGCTTGCCCGGCAGTGTCAACGGGTGCGCCGAAGGCGGCTTAGCAGCCGTTTCTGTTGCCCGTTCCCTTTGCCCGGATTGCTGCAGCAGCTCCGCTTGTCCGGATCGTTCCGGCTGGCCCCCCGGCCCGGCCGTCTCGTATCCCTGCCCCCACGCAGGACGCTGACTGTGCGGTCCGAACAAAACCGCCAATAACATGACGCAGGCCATCCCCGCGCTCATCCATCCGATTTGACTTCTACTCATCCGTTCCTCCTCTCGGCTGCGCGTCACAGCTACGCAAGCCTTCTCTACCTTGAGTATAGGGTGCGTCTAGCAGAATCGCAAATCGCTAGCGGAAAACGGCTAGATTTTGTATGATTTTGTTGAATGATGACCGATTTCGGTCTATCAGACTAGCAACTCTCCTGCGCGGCATGCGTATGTAGTATACAACACCACAAGGCAAAAGAATGGAGTGATCAAGTGACCACCGAGAGCAAAACCCCTTCGGGCCGCAGCATGAAGCTGCTTAGCCTATTTGTGGCCGCCAGTCTGACTGCGGCAACCGGCTGCGCCAGCCAGCCCCAGTCGGCGCCAGCCCGACCCGTCTCCCCGGCATCATCCGGAGCTGCTGCGGACAAGCTTCCTGCGCCTGCGGCTGCGGGAACCGCCGTTTCATCGGCCAGCCAAATCCCTGACGATTATTGTCTCGATCAGGACAATGACGGTGATTGCGATGACGGCGGCGGCGCTGTCAATCGGTCCGGCAGCGGATTTTATTATGTCGGGTCATCCAGATATTACCCGCGGTTTTCCAGCGCTACCGGCATACCTTCTTCAACGGCCACCAGGGCGACTGGCAACAGCTCTACAACCAAATCAGGAGCAGTGTCCTCCGGCACAGCCTCGCCCCCTCCCGCAGCGGATGTGAAGCAGCCGACGACCAGCGCGCGCAGCGGATCGTTTACCTCGCCTGGCGGAACAACAGGAAAGGGGAACAACGCGTCCCAGGGAACTGCCGGTACGTCGAAGTCTGCCGGCAGCAGCACATCTGCTTCAACCGGGAGCTCTTCATCCTCGTCCGGCTCAAGCTCCGGCAGCTCAATGTCTTCCAGCAAGTCCTCCAGCTCGTCCGGAAGCTCCAGCGGTATTTCCTCCGGCTCCTCCAGCCGCGGCGGCATCGGCAGCTCTTCCTCGGGCGGCTCCAGCGGAGGTTAGCAGACTTCTCAAGCTCCACTGCAAAATGGAGGCTGGGGTCCTTTTTCCCAAGGAACATTGGTCTTGCGCGGGGCTATCAAATGCAAACTGACTTTCGGGTTTGTCCAGGAATAAAACCCGGCTGCACCGGCAATCCTAAATCGGTCGCACCGGGAACGGAGCGAGGCCAAGCTTGAGACATATGCTGCTCGACAATTTCCGCGCTTTTTGTCACGAACACTTAATATACATATATGTTGATTTTATATCTTATATAGGCGATAATAGGACATGGAACTTTCAAAATTCTAGGAGGTAGATGACAAGATGGCACATCAATTACCAGCACTGCCTTACGCAAACAACGCATTGGAACCACACATCGACGAAATGACGATGATGATTCACCACGATCGTCACCACAACGCATACGTTACGAACTTGAACGCTGCGCTGGAAAGCCATGCCGATCTGCAATCCAAAAGCATTGAAGAGCTGATCTCCGACCTGAACAGCGTACCTGAGGCAATCCGTACAGCTGTGCGCAACAACGGCGGCGGCCACGCGAACCACTCCCTGTTCTGGGAAACAATCGGCCCTAACGCTGGCGGCGCGCCAAGCGGCAAGCTGGCTGATGCGATCCAGGCTGAACTCGGCGGATTCGATAAATTCAAAGAAGACTTTGCCAAAGCAGGCGCAACCCGCTTCGGTTCCGGCTGGGCTTTCCTTGCTGTAACAAAAGAAGGCAAATTGAAAGTATACAGCTTGCCTAACCAAGACAGCCCGATCATGGAAGGTGAAACGCCACTCCTTGGTTTGGATGTATGGGAGCACGCTTACTACCTGAAATACCAAAACAAACGTCCTGACTACATTGCGGCGTTCTGGAACGTTGTCAACTGGGAAGAAGTTGGCAAGCGCTACGAAGCTGCTCTGTAAGATTTGAGCTAGAAAAAAAGACATGACCCGCGTCAGCTGCGGCCATGTCTTTTTTGCTTTGGAATGCGGCGCTGCCCGCAGCAAACCGGATGAGGCTCTGGTATATCAAGGAAATTCGCGCTATAATTTCACTATACCATCCACGTTACGTTTAGAAATGAGTGAAGCTTATGGACAAGCTGGTTTCTCTCCTGCAGCATGTGCCTCTGTTCCAGGATTTATCCACCGACGAGCTGGAAGTAATCGCCCCCCTGTTTGTGGAACGCAAATACAAAAAAGGCACAATTTTATTTTTCGAAGGGGATCTTGGCGATGAATTTTTCCTGATCCAAACCGGAGTCGTCAAAGTATACCGGATCGACAATGCAAAGGAAATTATTCTTTCCCTGTTTCATGATGGGGATTTTTTTGGCGAAATGGCATTGGTGCAAAAGGGGCTGCAGCGCTCAGCTACGGCGGAAACACTGGACAACTGCTCGATTTACACGCTCGTGCGCTCCGAATTTTATGCCTTTATGGAACGAAGCCCCAAATTGTGTCTGCGCCTGATGGAAACGACGATGGAGCGGCTGCGCAAAGCAAACGAGCAAATCTACGATCTCACGTTTCTCGATGTCCGCACCCGGATTATCAAAACGATCTTCCGGCTGTCCGAGCAATACGGCCAACGGAAACCGAGCGGCACTCTGATCAATATCAAGCTGACCCATCAGCAGCTCGCCAATCTGGTCGGCACGGTACGTGAATCGGTCACCAAGGTGCTGCAGGAGCTGCAGGATGACGGCATTATTTCGATCAACAAAAAGTTTATTTCCGTCCGCAATATGGAAGAGTTGAAAAGCCGAATTTACTAACGTTCACCGGCCCTTCCAGCCTGCCTTATCGCTCTATCGGCAGCCCCCGTATTCCGCTCTGTTTGAGACCTACGGGGGCTGTCGCGATTGCGGCTGTCCAGTGAAACGCTCAGCAAGGGGCGGCCCTCTGCAAGTCCTGACCATCCGGAAGCGTCAAGCCCCCGGTCAGCTCTCCAAGCCGCCCGCCTACGCCAATGTCGCCCTTTGCGAGAAATACGCCTGCAAAATGCGGAGAAACACGTTCGGAAAAGCATAGCCGTCCAGATCGTTCGGGCCGACCCAGCGGTAATGGGACGGCAGCACGGCTGGCGCAGTCGCATACGGCGTCAGCGCCAGCACCTCGGGACAGGCGGTGAACACGTCCAGCCTCCATTGAATGTGGCTGAACGTATGGTCAGCCTGCATCAGCCAATGCAGCGGCCCGATGCCCAGTCCGTCCTCCGCAAGGTGGGCGGCCAACCGCGCATGCGCCTGAGGCAAGCCCGCCGGTCCGGCCGATTCCTTGCCCGGCATGTCGATATGCGGCAGCTCCCACAAGCGGGCCAGCAGCCCCTCGGCCGGGCGCTGCCGAATCAACAGCTTGCCGGCGTGCTCGCCGATGCCTTCCAGCAGCAGCGCTGCGCGCGCTTCCGGACGCGGCGGCTTCGCTTTCGTTTTCACCGGCAGCGTCTCCTCCCGTCCCGCAGCGCGCCCGTCACAATGGACCATGACCGGACAGGTCAGACAATGCGGCGACTTCGGCGTACAGACAAGCGCGCCCAGCTCCATCAACGCCTGATTGAAATCGCTGGCCGCCCCCTCCGGGATTAGCTCCTTGGCCAGCGCCTCCATCCGGATACGGGTTTTCGGCTTCATAATATCGTCCTCGATCAGGAAGTACCGCGAAAGCACCCGCATGACGTTGCCATCCACCGCAGGCTCCGGCTTGCCGTAGGCGATGCTGAGAATGGCCCCCGTCGTATACGGCCCCACTCCCTTGAGCGCAGACACCTGCTCCTTCGTATCAGGCACAATACCGCCATACTGCTCGTGAACCTCACGGACCGCACTTTGCAAATTCCGTGCTCGCGAGTAATAGCCGAGTCCTTCCCACGCCTTCAGCACTTCATCCTCCGGCGCTTCAGCCAAGTGCTGTACGGTCGGAAATTTATCAATAAAACGGTGAAAATACGGAATAACCGTATCGACCCGCGTTTGCTGCAGCATAATTTCCGAAACCCAAATATAATACGGATTCCGGCTACGCCGCCAAGGCAGGTCCCGTTTATGCAGGCGGTACCAGGACAGCAGCTCGGTCGAGAAATAAAGTTGTTGCTCGATTTGTTCCATGACGTCTCCTTTGTTGTACATAACTGGGGCGTTTTCCGCACCTTCTATTATAGGCGATGGCCGGACGCCCGTCACCGCCCTCCGGTTTGACTTACCGGGCGGGAATGTGTACGCTCAAAACAGAACGAACGAAAGCGAGGTACCGGCGATGGAACAAGCCGATTACTCCCGGATGCGGCCCCCCGTTCCGCAGCCTGCCGATCTCCGCCAGCTGCAGGCCCGAGCAGCGGCTGCCTTTTTTGCCGTATACGGGCATATTTGGGGCGCAGCAGGTATGCTGACTGCCGCAGCCGTTTTTTTTCAGCAATTTATGCCGCTGCCTATGGCGTCGACATGGATCTCTCTCGCAGCCTGCGCGGCCACCGTGCTGCTCCTGCTTCGGAAGCGAAGCAGCCTTACAGAGCCTCGCGGCAGCGCGGCTTCTACGGACAGCGGGCGTTCTGTCGCTCGTAAACCGCTCCTCCTTGCGGCAGGCGGCGCGGTCATCTGCGCGATCATTTTGCTGCTGCTGAGCCGTACCGGACTGATCGGACCGCTTGATGCCTATATCGGCAAAGGGCTGCTGCTCACCGCTTTATATGCCGCGCTTAGCCGGACGCTCGGACTGCCCGTCGCACTGCTGGCTGTGTGGCAGCTCGCACTGACCCTAACGGCGGGCTGGAGCTACCTGGGCTTCGCGCCGGTGCTGATCGACGGCTTCAGCGGAGCCGGATTGATCGTCCTCGCAGCTATGATTCAACTTTGGAACAAAGGAGGGAGCCGGACATGAGAAGTTCGACACGATTGGCGAAGAAGATGCTTGCGTCCTCAGCCTTGGCGGCGCTGCTGCTGGCAACGGCTTGCTCGGCGCAAAGCGGACCGGAGCCGTTCGGAGGCGGCAAAGCGTCGGAAAGCAAACTGACCGCCGAGCAAGCGATGGCCGGAGCGTCAAGCGAAGTGCAATCGTTGTACAAGCAGTCCTGTCTGTCTTGTCATGCAACAAATTTGGAGGGCCGCGTAGGTCCCAAAACCAACTTGCAGCATGTCGGCGCACAAATGGACAAGGAAGCGATTGTGAAGCAGATCGAAGGCGGGGGAAACGGCATGCCTGGCTTCCAGGGCAAGCTCAAGCCGGAGGAAATCAGCGCATTGGCTGACTGGCTGGCCGGGCTGAAGTAGTCGAAAGTGGCGGCTGACTCGCCGCACTACGCAAAACAGGGTTACCGGAGCCGCTCCTGCGAGCAGCGTTCAAGTAGCCCTCTTTTTGACGTCGCGCGGCATGAACCGGGGAAGCAGCGTCGGAGGAGCCGAACTGACGAATCGCATAGTCGGATTCGACGATAATCACCTTCTGGCCGCAGCTTCTAGTCCCGGCCGGTGCCATCCAGTCGCTCTACAATCGCATAAGCCATGGCCAGCTCTGCGCTATGGGTAATGGAAAGGTGAATGACCATGCGGCACGAAGCGTCAGGCTGTCGTTCCGCGCCGCCAGCCTCGACCCCGGCTCCGGTCTCCGGCTTCGTCTCGCTCCCAATCGCCGCACCGCTATACCCGAGACGCTTCCATGCGGCTGCTTGCAGCCTGCATACCGGCTTGCCCCAGTCATCCGGCAAAACTTCAATATCCTGTAGAGATACCTGCTTGCCGATCCCACAGCCAAGCGCCTTGACGACCGCCTCCTTGGCGGCAAACCGCCCAGCCGCAAATTCGGCCAACCGCCCTTGCTTCGCTTCCGCGAGCTTGCGCTCAGCCGGCGTCAAGATCCGCTCCAGAAAACGTGTACCCGTAGAATCGCTCAATATTTTCTTCATTCTGGAAATTTCGAGCAGATCCGTGCCGATGCCTACGATCATTGTACCCACACCCCTTGCTTCAAGTCGGTTCGCCGGAGTCAGCGGCTGGAGACAGCAACAAACCACCGCGCTGCGGATCATCCGTTGCCGCACGGTGGCTGCCTGCCGCTCGCCCGCTACACGCCAGGAATCGGCGCGCGCTTATGCTCGGTCTTCAAATATTGCTTTTCCAGCTTCGCTTTGGCTTCATCCGCAATCGTCTTGCCCTCCAGATAATCGCTGTTGTCGCCATAGGTGATACCGAGCTCCTGCTCGTCGGTCTGGCCGTCCCACAATCCGGCGGTAGGCGCTTTGTCCAGTACGCTCTGCGGGACACCAAGTGTCTGCGCCAGCTGGCGCACCTGACGTTTGTTCAGCGTGCTGAGCGGCGTCAGATCGACAGCTCCGTCACCATATTTGGTGAAGAAGCCGGTAATCGCTTCCGAAGCATGATCCGTGCCGACAACAAGCAGGTTCAGCTCAAACGCAAGCGCGTATTGCATCACCATCCGCGTTCTCGCCTTCACATTTCCTTTGCCGCCGCGGCTCAAATGCTTGTGAACGCCAATTGCCTTCAAGCCATGCTCGGCCTCCAGTGCAATTTCATTCACAGCCTCCTCGATGTTCGTCTCGATCCGGTAGCTCAGCTGGAACGCCTCCGCTACTGCGTAGCTGTCGGCAATATCGCTTTGCTCGCCGTAGGGCTGGAACACACCGACCGTCTTGAACTCGCGTCCTCGCTCCGCGGTCAGCTCATCGGTAGCCCGCTTGCACAGCCCCGTCGCCACCGCGCTGTCGATCCCGCCGCTGATCGCGATCAGCAGACCGTCCACGCCGGCCTTGTCCACATACGATTTCAGAAAATCAACCCGCTTGCGAATTTCTGCTTCTACTTCGATTTCCGGCTGCACGCCAAGCTTGGCGATAATGTCCTGCTGCAAACTCATCATATCCCACTCCTGTCTTCATAGGTCGCGTGATGAACGGTCAGCCTTGGACTGAGCCCGTCCTTGTCAATTATGCTTACAAGTATACCACGATGAAGGGATAAGGAAAAACAGGAATGACGCAAGCAGGCAGGGAGCAGCCTCGTTTATTTCACCGCGCCCTGAGTGATGCCCTGGATAATAAACCGCTGTGCGAACAGGTAGACGACGAGAATGGGGAGAATATTCATGAGAATAGCCGGCAAAAATTTCTCGTAATCCGCCGAATACGTGCTGATGAATACTTGAGCGGCAAGCGGAAGCGTCAGGTTTTCCATGCCTGCGTTCTGCAAAATGATGACCGGCAGCAGAAAATCATTCCAGATCCACAATACGTTCAGAATTCCGATCGTGACGGAGGTAGGCGTCAGAATCGGCAGCACAATGCTGAAGAAGGTCTGGAGGCGGGTGCAGCCGTCGATCAGGGAAGCCTCCTCCAGTTCCAGGGGAATGCTTTTGATGAAGCCGTGGTAGATGAAAACCGCCAGCGCCGTACCGAAGCCGATGTACATATAGATGAGAGTCAGCTTGGGATTGGCTTGAATCCATCCCAGCTTGCTGCCGTATATGGATACGAGCGGGATCATAATCGCTTGAAACGGAATGATCATGGAGGCAACCATCACAAAAAACAGGTTTTGATTGAGCTTCGTATTGTTCCTGACGAAATAGTGAGCTGCCATGGACGAAAAAATCCAAATCAGTGCTACGCTGACGACAGTAATGACCATGCTATTGCCAAAGCTGCCCCAATAATTCATCTGCTTGACGGCAACCGCGAAATTGTCGATGCTGAAGGAGGTCGGCAAGGAAAAGGGCGAAGCGATCATTTGGGCATTGGTCTTGAATGCATTAAACACCAGCAGCACAAACGGAAAAACAAACAGGATCAGAGAGACCGCCAGCACCGTATAGACGGCAGCCTGCCGCAGCAGCATACGTGTTCTCATCAGGCGGAAACCTCCCATTTTTTGCTGAAATAAACCTGTAAAATCGTAGCTCCCGCTACCAGAAAAAAGAGCGCGAACGCCTCTGTTTGGCCCAAGCCGTAGTCGTAGCTGATAAACGCCTTGTTGTAAACATGCATGGAAGCCATTACCGTGCTGCCAAAAGGTCCGCCCTTGGTCAAGGCATAGTTCAGATCGTACACCATAAAGCCCCGCTGTAGCGTGAGAAAAACGGTCACAATAAAGGAAGGAACCATAAGCGGAATAATCATCCTGGTCAGCTTCGTCCAGGCATTCGCCCCATCGAGAGTGGAGGCTTCCTGAATGTCGTGGGGGACAGCCATCAAGCCAGCCACAAAGATCACCATCATATAGCCGGAATATTGCCAGACGGATACGACGACCATGGCCCAGAAGGCTTTGGTTTCATCGCCAAGCCAGGAGGTTTCAAACAGGGCAAGCCCCAGCTTCTCGCCGATGCCCGTAAAGAAGCTGTTGAAAATAAACTGCCAGATAAAGCCGAGCACAAGGCCGCCGATCAGATTAGGAGCAAAAAAAGTGGTCCGAAAAAAGTTTTGTCCTTTTATGCCGGACGTAACCAGATACGCCAGACCAAAAGCAATCACATTTGTCAGCGCAACCATAATAACCACATATTTGACCGTCAGCCACAGGGAAATCCAGAAGGCTTTATCCTTAAAAATCGAGATGTAATTCTCCACGCCGACAAAGGGCATGTGAGCCGCTATGCCGTCCCAACGGAAGAATGTTAAATATATGCCGTAAAGGAACGGGATGATGACAACGGTCGAAAAAGCCAGAACCGCAGGACCTGTGAAAATAAGCTGATTCTCCAAACGCTTGAGCGGACTCTTCTCAGCGATCATGATGGTGCTCCTCCTCCTCTTCCGCCGATGGAACCGGTAAGCCGATGGACGGATGAATCCAATCCACCGGCTTACCGGTTCACCCGCTTATCGTTTCATGCCGGACCGCAACCGGACCGCTGTATTACTTGACATTTTTCCAATAATCTTGAATTTCGCCGGCAAGACCTGCACGGTCGATTTTGCTCACCAGATATTTCTGCATGGAGGCGCCCAGCACTTTCCAATGGTCTCCCGGCACGTAGTTGCCTGCGAAGGGAAGCGACTTGCCCGCATTACTGTAGGCTTTAATGGATTTCGCCAAGGAATCCTTCGGCTCCAGGGTGATGTTCTTGAATGCGGGAATTACGCTGGCCTTATTCACCAGAAAGTCCTGTCCCGCCGGATCATACACGATCCATTCCAGAAATTTCCTCGCGGCCGCCTGCTGCTCCGGCGTATTGACGGATTGATCAATAAAAATTTGCTTGGTCGCTCCGATGGCAACCGACTGGTTCGCCTTGTCCCCTGCATGGCCGCTGACCGGAACCGGCATGAAGCCAAATTCGCCATTCGGACTGGTCTTCTGAATTTCCCCTGCCGTCCAGTTGCCGTTGAACGTCATAGCGGCGCTTCCTTTGGCTACCTCCGCCGCTGTCTGCTCATACGTAACGGTCAGCGGGGCTTTCTTGGCGCTGTTATACTTTGCCATAATATCGAAGGTATCCAGCAAGCCCGTAAAGGCAGCATTGTCGGCAAGCTTCGTTTTGCCCGCCTTCAGGGAAGCCAGAAAGCTGGCGACGTCTCCGTCAGGCTGGTTGGCATAGGCAAGAGCCAGGTAGTGATTGCCCAAGGACCAGTCCATGCTGCCAATGGTGAGCGGAGCAACGCCGGAATCTTGAATTTTCTTGAACAATTCCTCCAATGCTGCCGGGGTGTTGACGCTGGCAGGGTTGAAGGCTTCTCCTGTCGCCTTGTCAAGAACCGCTTTATTGTAAATAAGGCCGTAGCCTTCAATTGCAAAAGGAAACGTAACGATTTTGCCGTCGATGGTTTCTTTCTGGGTCAAATCCGCTACCCACTTCTCACCGGAGAGGTCCGCGGCCTTATCCTTGAATTTCAGAATGTCGCCGGTATCCATCATGGCCAAGGTAGCAGGAGCGCCGGAGGAGTACAGCACCGATGCCTTCTCGAAGGGGGATTGTCCGGTGTTCGTCCCCAGCACTTCGACGGAGATGCCCGGATTCACCTTCGTGAAGGCGGCTGCCGCCTCCTGAAACTGCGTCTGGATTTCAGGCTTGGAGTTTAACAAGGTGATCCTCACCGCCTTGTCCGCCGGTTTGTCGCTTCCTTCTCCGGCGGCCGGCGCATTGTCCTTGGAGCCGCAAGCGGAAAGGATCATGGACAACCCCAATGCCATAGCTAATGCCGCGAAACCTGCTTTTTTCATGCTCATCCCTTTTCCCCCTAAATGTAAGTAAAAATGACTGGAAACCATGCCGGCCAATTTCCGGAACGAGCCTTGCTGCAAGTTTCTCCGGCCTCTCCGGAAGCACAGGCTTGTCAGCGTGCAGCGCTTATGGAACCGCTCTCAATTCGGAACGAACATTCCTGTTCAAAGCTCTATTCACGCTATCCCGTGCAGCTGGAGACGAATATCCCGCTCTTCCCGCAAATCGTATGTCAAAGGTTTGTCATACGCCCATCTTACATCAGGACCCGCCGTATGTCAAAGGATTGACACAAAAATTTTCGTCCCGTATACTAAACCCAAATTGACCGTTTGATAACGCTTTTATCAGAAAGGGAGACTGTTTCAGTGGCTATTAAAAACGAGATCATGCTGATCACCTACGCCGACAGTATGGGGAAAAACCTGAAAGAAACGTCCGAGCTTCTTTCCAGGCATTTTAAAGGAATTATCGGCGGCGTTCATCTGTTGCCCTTCTATCCCTCCTCCGCGGACCGGGGGTTTGCGCCGATGACGTACGAGGAAGTGGATGCTGCCTTCGGCAACTGGGAGGAAGTGGCCAAAATCGGCCAGGACTTCTACCTGATGTACGACTTCATGATCAATCATATTTCTCGCAGCTCCGTCTATTTCCAGGACTTCGCGGAAAAGAAAGACGCCTCTCCGTACGCGGAGCTGTTCATCCGCTACAAGGATTTTTGGCCGCATGGCGCGCCTACCCAGGAGGAGGTGGACCTGATCTACAAGCGCAAGCCGCGGGCGCCTTCCGTAGAGGTTGCCTTCCCGGACGGAACCGTCGAGGAGGTGTGGTGCACCTTCGACGAGGAGCAGATCGACTTGAACCTGCGATCCGAGACGGCCAAGGCCTTTGTCCGCAAAAATCTGATCGACCTGGCCCAAAACGGCGCTTCCGTTATCCGCCTGGACGCCTTCGCCTATGCGACCAAGAAGCCCGGAACCACTTGCTTCTTTATCGAGCCGGATATTTGGGAGATGCTGGACGAAGCCAAGGCGCTGCTGGAGCCGTACGGCGTTGATGTCCTGCCTGAAATTCACGAGCATTACTCCATCCAGCTGAAGCTGGCGGAACAAGGTCATTGGGTCTACGATTTCGCGCTTCCGATGCTGGTTCTGCACGCCTTGTACGCAGGCACTAACGAGAGACTGTCCCACTGGCTCAACATTTGTCCGAGAAAGCAGTTCACCACCCTGGACACCCATGACGGAATCGGCGTTGTCGACGTTCGGGGTCTGATGAGTGACGACGAAATTGAGGAAACCAAGGAATACCTGTTCACCAAGGGCGCCAATGTCAAGAAAATTTACAATACCGTGGCGTATAACAATCTGGATATTTACCAGTTGAATTGCACCTATTATTCCGCTCTGGGCCATAACGACGATGCTTATGTATTGGCCCGCGCTATCCAGTTTTTCGCGCCGGGTATTCCACAGGTTTATTATGTGGGCTTGCTGGCCGGTGAGAACGATATTGAGCTGCTGGAGCAAACGAAGGTCGGCAGGAACATCAATCGCCATTATTATACGGTTGAGGAAGTGGAGCAAAATCTGGAGCGTCCGGTGCTGCAGCGCCTGTTCCGGCTGATGCGTTTCCGGAATGCCCATCCGGCTTTCGACGGAGACGTCGCCATCGTTCCGCAAGCGGAGAAGAGGCTGCTGGAGATCAGATGGACCAAGGACTTCCATTATGCCGTACTCCGGGCCGATCTTGGCGCCCATCAGTTCAAAATCGAATACACGGATCAAGAACGCGGCCAGGTTGTGGAGCTGGCGGGGATACACAACGACTAAGCGCCGCCCTCAGGTTTACCTGTCCTGCAAAACGTGCTATCCTTCCTGTAGCGCTTTCCATATTTCTTCAGGCAGAGGGATAAGTTGATGCCAACTATACATGATGTAGCACGCCAGGCAGGCGTTTCCGTCACAACAGTTTCGCGTGTGTTGAACAACCGGGGATATATCAGCGAGGAAACCCGCAGGAAGGTCTACGAGACGATGGAGGAGCTGAATTACCAGCCCAACGAAATCGCCAGGTCTCTGTTAAAGAAGCAATCCAATATTATCGGTCTCATTGTTCCGAACGTGTCGAATCCGTTTTTCGGCCAGCTGGCCGCTTACGTGGAGTTCTATGCTTACCAGTTTGGCTTCAAGCTTCTCTTGTGCAACTCCCATATGGACCCCTCCAAGGAGCGGGAATACATCGAAATGATGAAGAAAAATCGGGTGGACGGCATCATTATGGGCAGCCATACGCTGGAGGTCGACGATTACCGAAATCTTCCCCACCCTATCGTTACCTTCGACCGGAAAATTGACCCGAGCATTCCCTGCATTTCCTCCGATAACTACACGGGGGGCCGCTTGGCCACCCAATTGTTACTTGATCAGGGCTGCGCCAAGCTGGCCCATCTATGCGGCAATCTGTCCCTCGATATGCTGGCAAACCGTCGGACGGATGCCTTCACCGAGATGGCGTCGGAGCGGAGCGTGGAGCATGTGGTCATCCAGACGGATATGAACGTATTCGATTACCTGCAATACGAGCGGATCATCCACCAGCTATTCCGCGAGCACCCGGATATCGACGGCGTATTCGCCACCAGCGATGTCATCGCATCTTTTGTCTGCAAAATTGGCCGCGCCTTGAACCGCCCCATACCGGAACAGCTAAAGGTAGTGGGATACGACGATATCCAGCTTGCCTCCTGGTGCTCCCCTTCCATTACAACGGTCCGGCAGCCGATTGAGGAGATGGGCAAGCTTGCCATCGAGCTGATCCGCAGCCAGATCGACGGACAGGACGTCCGAATGGACAACGTGCTTCCCGTTCAGTTGGTCCAGCGGGAAACAACCCTATGATTGCCAAATACCGGAGGGAGGCGGCTTCCTATGACAACCATCTATACGATAGGCGAAGCGCTGATTGATTTTATTCCGACTCAAAAAGGCGTGCAGCTTAAAGAAGTGGACGGCTTCGAGAAGGCGGCTGGAGGAGCTCCGGCCAACGTGGCTTGTGCAGTAGCGAAGCTTGGCGGCTCCAGCGCCTTTATCGGCATGCTCGGCAAGGACGCCTTCGGCGATTTTCTCTTGGATACGCTGGCGCATAACGGCGTGAACACCAGCTACGTATACCGTACGGGCGAGGCAAAAACAACGCTGGCCTTCGTCAGCCTGAAGGAAGACGGCGACCGGGATTTTTCCTTCTATCGAAACCCGGGAGCGGATATGCTGCTGTCGGAGGAGCATGTGGCCGATGTGCCTTTTCGCTCGGGCGACATCCTCCATTATTGCTCCGTCGATCTCGTCGAAGCCCCCGTCAAGCACGCCCACCGGAAGGCAATCCGCTCCATCACGGAGCAGGGGGGCATCGTCAGCTTCGATCCGAACGTCCGGCTTCCCCTATGGCCCGATCCGGAGGCATGCAGGCGTACGATTCTGGAATTCATTCCAATGAGCCACCTTCTAAAGATCAGCGACGAAGAGCTAGCCTTCATCACCGGTATCGAAGAGGAAAACGAGGCGCTGGCCTCACTCTTTACGGGATCGGTACGGCATATTATCTATACCAAGGGCGCGGCCGGCGCCGTTTGGGTATCCCGGGACCATTCGCTTGCCGTCCCCGGAACGAAGGTGGAGGCCATTGATACGACGGGAGCGGGAGACGCCTTTATCGGCGCGGTGCTGTATCAGCTGCAGAGCCGCGGCCTGGCTCTCGAAGACTGGAGCCGCGATACGGCAGCGGAGCTGCTGTCCTTTGCCAATGCCGCCGCCGCTTTGACAACTACCCGTAAAGGCGCTATTGCTTCATTTCCAAAGCTTGCGGAAATTTCGTTGCTGCAGCATCCGCACTTATAAATCACTTCGTGACAGGTGAGACGTGCAACAACGAGTTGTCCAAGCGGCATGTCATGCATTTCAGGAACGGGACCACATCCGGTGAAAGGAACGGCGGAAGACGGCCCTTCCCCGGTCTTCCGCCTCGGTGTTGGCTGCTAGGCAAGCCTTTAGCCGAATCCCGTATTCGGGTATACGGACATGGCTTCCTCTCCCGGAGCGTTCCTTGATCCCAAGCGTTCCCGGCCGCCTCGCGTACCGAAAATACTATCTGCCCAACGACGAAAGACCCGCTCTCTCCGCCTATCTGTCCTCCACTTGCTCCTATGGCACATTCTTAACCAATTCCCCCCCTTGCTCGTGTAGCCACAGGAAATTAAAAAAACGCCTCCGAGGAGAAGCCTCGGAGGCGCGGAAGATCATAACGATGATCAAGATAAGCTGCCTGATCCGTCGCCAGCCTGGACAAAACTGTCTTGTCCATCGGACGGCGCTCGGGCAGCAGGTGTCCTGACTTCGTCTTATTGCTCACTGGATACGAGGCTAATAGCAAATGGCGCCGTCGCGTTGGCATGCTCCCCGTTGCCGATCAAACCAAACGCGTTGTAGCCCCAAGCATAGCGCTGGCCTTGCAGCGTTACAGCTCCTGCGCTCATATAACCTGCGCTGATGGACGCCGCCGATCCATTCAGCGGCAGCAAAGCCGGCAGAGCGCGGTTCGTTTCGCCGCTGGCAGCGAGCTGCGCTTCGTTGTTCGCCCCCCACAGCCAAACGGCCCCATCAGCCGTCAACGCCATGCTGTGCAGCGCCCCAGCTGCGATTTGCGTAACCGCTCCAAGCGCCGGAACGGGAGCAGGCGTCAGGCGATCCTGGAAGGTTCCATCGCCCAGCGTCCCTTGACTGTTATTGCCCCAGGCATAAACCGCGCCATCCTCCTTCAGCGCCAGACTGTGTAAAGAGCCGGCCGCTACCGCTGCGACGCCCTCCAGCCCGTTCAGCTTCACCGGTACTTGCCGATCGGTCGTTGTGCCATCCCCCAGCTGACCATAGGCGTTGAAGCCCCAGCCATAAACTGCGCCGTCCTGATCGACAGCCAGGCTATAAAAGCTGCCCGCCGAAATGGACGTCACCGAAGCCAGTCCGCTGACCTGGACAGGCACAGCGCGGTTTTCCGCCGTCCCATCGCCCAGCTGCCCGTACCCGTTAAAGCCCCAGCTCCAGACCGTGCCGTCGGCCTTAAGCGCCAGCGAATGCTGCTCTCCAGCCTGAATGGCTACGACATCGGCCAAGCCTTGCACCTGGACAGGAGCCAGTTGATTATCAACGGTTCCGTCACCCAGCTGTCCGGCTGCATTGCCGCCCCAAGCCCAGACCGTCCCGTCCTTGGCTAGCGCAAGCGTGTGATGCTGCCCAACCGCAGCTGCACTTACCGGAGGCAGCCCATGAATCTGTACAGGCGTCAGACTCAGTCTGACGTCCTTCAACCCCAGTTGTCCCTGTTCGTTGCTTCCCCATGTCCACACTGTGCCGTCCGGCTGAATCGCTACCGTATGGTTGGCTTGTCCAGGCCCCATAATCAGGCTGTGGCCGGTCGTCTGCCGGGCCGCAACCGTGCTGGCTGTCACGCTATTGCTGAACGGGGACAGCTTGCCTTCCGCATCCCGGGCTCGCACGGTGAAGGTATAGGTTTGCCCGGAAGCCAGACCGCGGACGGTAGCCGCTGTCTGACCGTAAGTCACTTGGGCCACCGTTGTATGATCCTGAACAACTTCATAGGAAGCCGCTGCCGCGCCATTGTCAGCAGCCGTCCAGCTCAGGCTGATCGTGCCGGTTGTGCGATGCTTCAAGCTCAGCTCCGGCGCACTCAGGGCAAGCTGCACAGGCAGCGGCGCGACAGGCGCGTACACATTGCCTGCAACTGTATCCGCTCCATACACCTGCTGTGTGACCGCCGACGAAGCGGCAGGCGCTGCTTCACTATGGGCGGAGCGATTCTCTCCTGTCTCCGTGGCTGCTGCCGGAGCTTCCGCACCCGCTCCCGGCAGCACGGCATTGCCGTCCGCTTGCCCGGCCGATACGAGCGGGCTGTACGCCTGCAGCAGGACAATCAGCGCCAGCACGAGGCATCTTTTTTTCATCGAACCTGAATGATCCGCCAATTCCTTCGCTTCCTTTCGCTATAAGCTCATGATCTGATGAATCTATGTCTGGATGACAGTACGGGTTTACGACTACTGAATCACCACGCCGCCGCTTGCGTAGCCTGTCACGGTATTGATCATAGTTAATCCGGTAGCAGAGCTGGAGTAAACCAGCAGCAGCCGATCACCGGCGCTTACTGGAATGTTCAGACCTGCTGCGATACCACTGCTTGTCGTACCGAGAGTAAGGACTCCCGTCAACCCCGGAGCCATGGTGACTTCCGCGCCCGGAACAGGAGTAAACGTATTGCTTCCTGCCGGTGCCGAGAACAACTGTGCCTTTACGCTGACGGTCGTTCCAACCAATGACATAGCTTGCGTAGTACTGAAAAAGCCCGACAATGAGGTAATGGTGCCTGCGCGCGGAACGCTGAAGGCGTAGTTCAGATTAGTGCCTGCCGCTCCGGTCAGATCAATGGTTGACCCAAGTACGGTTGATCCATTCACGGAGCTGCCGAAGCCGATAAAGCTAGGGATGCCAGAAAGTCCGCCCACGAGCGTCGTCATGGCAATCGGCGTGCCTGAGCTGAACGGAATGATGCTTCCTGCTCCGTCTGCTCCGGCGGCTCCTGTCGCTCCGGTATCTCCAGTAGGGCCTGTGGCTCCTGTGAATCCAGTAGCTCCTGTTGCACCTGTCGCACCCACTGCTCCGTCTGCTCCTGTCGCGCCCGTTGGACCTGTCGGACCTGTTGCGCCGGTCGCTCCTGTGGCTCCGGTCGCCCCCTTGCTCACCAGCAGCGTATAGTCAGGGGATGTACCCGGCGTGCCCGTTGGAGAAGTGACATTTGCGATAAAGACATTACCGTTATAAAGAACCACTGTTCCAAAAGAATACGTTGGAGCAACAGCCGGATCGAACATTACTGCGCCGTCCAGGCCAGCTCCTGTAGCTCCCGTTACGCCTGTAGCTCCCGTTGCTCCTGTTGCCCCGGTCGCTCCCGTAGCGCCAATCGCTCCATCCGCTCCTGTTGCTCCTGTTGCACCAACCGCTCCAGCTGCTCCGGTCGCTCCTGTTGCACCAATCGCTCCATCCGCTCCGGTCGCTCCCGTGGCTCCTGTTGCGCCAATCGCTCCAGCTGCTCCGGTCGCTCCTGTTGCGCCAATCGCTCCATCCGCTCCGGTCGCTCCCGTAGCCCCGGTTGCGCCAATCGCTCCAGCTGCCCCGGTTGCTCCCGTAGCTCCGGTCACGCCAATCGCTCCAGTTGCCCCGGTCGCTCCAGTTGCCCCGGTTGCGCCAATCGCTCCAGTTACCCCGGTCGCTCCCGTCGCTCCGGTCACGCCAATCGCTCCAGTTGCCCCGGTCGCTCCCGTAGCCCCTGTTGCGCCAATCGCTCCAGCTGCCCCGGTCGCTCCCGTCGCTCCGGTCACGCCAATCGCTCCAGTTGCCCCGGTCGCTCCAGTTGCCCCTGTTGCGCCAATCGCTCCAGCTGCCCCGGTTGCTCCCCGCTCGCCTGACGAACCGGAATCACCCTTTGATCCAGTGTCGCCCTTCTCACCCTTTTCACCCGTTTCGCCCTTCTCGCCCGTGTCGCCCTTGTCACCTTTCTCGCCAGGGATCGACGGTTGCGCAACGGCTCCTCCTCCGATCACTTCAACGAAGCTCGCAGCATCGCCTTGATGGATGACAGTTACGAGATTGCCTTCAGCGATGCTCCGGCTTCCACCTGCTCCATACAGCACCGTATCTGCCCCGATTGCAAAACGAACGGCTTGTCCCGCGCTGCTTTGCAGTTCCAGGAAGCTATCGGACACAGCCGTGACAGCGCCTCTTGTAATCCGGTCAGAACGTACTGGGGCGAAAATTTCCGAGTTGGACAAAATAACGGCATATTCGGCCCGCGTCGTTACCTTCTTGGGCTTAAAGGTGTTGTCCGGATATCCGCTGACGACCTGACGATTAATGGCCGCATTGATGTAGCCGCGCGCCCAGTCAGAGATCGAGCCTGCATCGGAGAAAACCGGCGCAAAGCTGCTCAGCTTGCTGGCTTCCGCTTCCTTGCCCGTGGCCCGGATGACCAGACGCGTAATCCATTCCCGGTTAGCCGCTTCACGTCCCCATACGATGCCTGCCGGCTTCGTCTCCTCACTCGCTACGATCAATCCCATATCCAGCGCTTGCTTCACCCAAGGCTCCGCCCAGCCATCGACCGTAAACGGCAGGCTTGCACGGCTCGCCTCCGGTGTCGTGTAGCCGATAAACCGCAGCACCATGGCCACCGCTTCCTGATTCGTCACCGGAGCATCCGGGTTGAATTTCCCCGACTCATCGCCGATGCTGACGCCCATCGCCGCCAGCTTGGATACGTATTTGTGCGCCCAGGATGAAGGCTCCAGATCGTCAAATGTGGCTGCGTTGGCACGGGATGTCAGACCTCCCGAGTAAGAACCGAGCGGCGCGATCAGTTGGCTGAGCAGCATAAACGCTACCGAACCTTTATACAGCAACTGCTTGCTCGTTTTTTTGCTTGCCTGGGATTTTTTCATTGGACTCATAGATTATGCCTCCTGGTCGGATATCGCTAATTTTGTACTTAAATAAGCTCGATTCGAAGAAACACTCGGATGCTCAGGCACATAACGGGCTGCCTGCTCGTTATGGCTGTTTGCTTGCGCGTAACGGCCCAGCCGGTCATAGCACACGCAAAGCTGGAGATGCGGAAGCCATGTCCAGCTCGCCGGGTCAAGCCTCGCATTCGGATCAGTCGGCCGGATCAGCTCTGTGGCCAGCTTGTACCAAAACTCCGCCTCCTCCAGACGATCCGCGGACAGCTCGTAGTGCCCCAGCCTGCAGCAAATTTCCGCACGCGGCTTGCCATAGGTAAAGGATTGCAGCGCTTTAAGCCGCGCTTCCTGCATAAGCCCCAGCTGCTCCAGCGCTGCCGAAGCCCGTCCGCAAGCAAAGATGCGATCCTCCAGCCACCCGTCAGGCTGCTCCAGAAAGCTGTCATACTGCTCTATGGCCCTCCTCCACTGCCCGTGGTCATACAGCTCATTGGCGAAATATAGCTGGTCCCGGGTCGTAAAGGACGCTCCGCGCGCCAGCCGGTCCTCGTAGATCGCCAGATTACGGCCGGTTTGCGTATGCTTCCGGTCATGGGTCACGCCAAACTCGGCGTACAGCACCTGGCCGGCCACCGCCAAATATTCATGCACCTCGCCGATCCAGCGGAAGCCGCGGCTTCGCTTGACCAGCCGATTGCGGCGCAAGCTGGAGGTTACCCGGCCTTCGGTATCGCGCGCTAAGTAATAGTGCATGGATACCGCGTCGGTATTCCAGGGGAGCGCCGCTTTCAGCTGTCCAAGCTGATCCGAATCTTCCGGCAAGAAGCAATCGTCAGCATCCAGCCACAGAATAAATTCCTTGCTCGCCAAACTGAAAGCATAATTTCTGGCCTGGGCGAAGTCATCGACCCAGGCAAAATCATAAATGCAGTCGGTGTAGGCCGCCGCGACCTCCTTCGTCCGGTCCTCCGAGCCGGTATCGACGATAATGATCTCATCGACCAGTCCTTTGACGCTGCCCAGGCAGCGGTCAAGCGTCAGCTCTTCGTTTTTGACAATCATACACAAGCTGACGGAGACCGGGCGGCGCAGCCGGAACAGCTCCTCGTGAGGATCGAAGCCCCACTTCATGATGGCTTTGGCCCGGTTCAAGGTTAACCGGTTCCCGTACCAGTCCGGCTCCTCGGGAAATAGAGAAGGCGGCTCTGTTCGGATCGCTATACTGCCTTCCGCTATGTATAATTCGTAGTTGTTGGTCAAAGCCCGGTAGCAGAAATCGTCATCCTCGTACGCTTCAATTTCAAAGCGTTCATCGAAGCCTCCCAGCTCGTCGAAACGCTCCTTGCGCGCCAGCAGCAGGAAGCTGAGCAGTCGGGGAGAGGCTGTAAATTCATGGAGCTTGTTTAAGGTCAGCAAATCGACCATCTGAGCGATCTGCTCCAAATCGTTGTACAGGATCGGAATTTTCTGCGCTCCGCTGACATCATTCATCCGCGGACCAGCCAGAACGGCAGCTGGCCGCTCGTCCAGACAAGCCGCCAGCGGCTCCAGCCAGCCGCGCGTTACCCGCATCTGATCCCGCAGAAAGACGATTCGTTCGCCGGAGGCAGCGGCGGCTCCCAAGTTGTAGCCGGCCGCTACCCCTCTGCCCTTGTTATCCAGCAGCTGCGCCCCATAGGAGCGCTCCACATAGCCGGCCTGCTCAGCCGAACAGGCATCATTCACCACAATCAGTTCATAACCCGGCTCCGTATGCCGCTGCAAGGTATCGAGACAAGCAACGGTCAGGCCGAATTGCTGCGCGAGCAGGACGATACTGACTTTTCTGATAAACTCCCCTTCCTTCCCGTACGAACGCTAGGCTCCAGACGGAGGAAACCGTCCGCGCTTTCCCTCCGGCTCGCTGCGAAAACGATCCTCTGATCTGACAGACGCCGTGCGTTAAAACGAACATCACAGCAGACAACAACATTAACAATTGGCCAAGCTGTTTCTAAATGATGGTAACATACAACTCTGGACATTTTCTGGACATTCACTGGACATAGTCTGAACATCCGACGTTGGCTGAACCTAAACAAAGCCCCCAAAGCAGAAGCCTCGGAGGCGTTGGTCCAATCTCTTATCAAGCTGTTCCTTCTTGCATTACTGGCAATACGTCTCAAAAGCGCCGATCAAGTCGCCCGCGATCATCTCCGCCGAACGGTCTTCGATCTGGTGACGCTGGATGAAATGAACGAGCTGGCCGTCCTTCACCAAGGCAATCGACGGCGAGGATGGCGGGTACGGCGCAAAATACTCACGCGCTTTGGCCGTTGCTTCCTTGTCCTGTCCGGCGAACACCGTAAACAGCTGATCCGGCTTTACTTCATTTTGCAGCGCCTTGGCCACGCCCGGACGGCATTGACCGGCGGCACAGCCACAGACGGAATTCACAACGATCAGCGTCGTGCCTTGGTGATTATCCAGAACTGCTGCAACTTCATCCGGAGTGCGCAGCTCCTGTACGCCGATCCGCGTCAACTCATCGCGCATGGGTTGAACCATATCCTTCATATAATTCTCAAATGACATGGACATAAGTCTCACTCCTTCTATAAACTAAGAGGATAGTAACGATCATATGTCCCCATTATACCCGCGGCATCTGTTGAAAGCAAAGGCCGATTTCCCGGTTTGCTTAGACAGACGGACGGTTCGGGCCATTCAGCTTTTTGTCGGATGCCCCGGTCTCCGGCTTTTTTGGCGCGGCAGCTTGCTTGATCTGCTCCTTGGAGCTGCCGGTTTGTGAATCGGAATAGGCTGTCATTGCTCCTCCACCTCCTTTGGCATCCCTTAGTATGCATAAGACAGACAGCGGGCATTCCCGTTCAGGAAGACGAACGTAGAAATTGGCAGCGAAAAGAAAGCTTGTCCAGCACCCGAAACCCATACCCTCTCTGCTTCAGATCCCGGATAATTTCCGGCAGCGCCTGTACAGTCGTCCGCTTCACATCTACATCATGCAATAAAATAATCAGCTCTTGCTTGCCCAGGCTGTTCGTTCTGACCGCCTCTACAATCGCCTGCTTGCTCACCACAGTTGCCGCCGCATCCGTCGAGCTAACATTCCAGTCGAAATAAGGCAGCCCGGCTTGCGTCATTTCCTTCACCAGCTTGTTCATGATAAATCGTCCCCCCGCGCGCTGGCTCAGTCGGTTGTTCGACCCGCCGGGAAACCGCAGAATGTCCGGCTTACGGCCAGTTGTCTCAACTAGCAGCCGGTTCAGCCGCTCGACATCGGCTTTAAACGCTGCTGCAGAGCGGTAAATGGACCCATACGCATGCGAATACGTATGATTGCCGAGAGCATGGCCTTCTTCGACAATCCGCATATATAGCCGCCGGTAGTTGTCGCCTTCCTTGCCGATGACGAAGAATGTCGCTGGGACCTGCTGCTCCCGCAATATATCGAGAATCACGTCCGTATGGCCTGAAGGCCCGTCATCGAAGGTCAGGTAAGCAACCGGCGCCTTCGTTTCCACCCTGCCCCGGTCTACCGCGCGAACTGCCGCTGTCGTCATGCCGGATCGACGGGCAGGCACATACCTGACAGCTCCGTAACCCGCAATCATCCGTTCGCTGGTTAGTACGTGCTCCTCCGCGTCTGCGGCGCTCTGAACGGCCAGGACCTGCCGGAGGCTGCCGGACTGCGGCTTCTCCGCCTGTCCGCTCGATGCGCAGCCCAGCGTCCAGATCGGACTCAGGAACACGAGCCAGACGGCTGCCCAGCGCCTGATTTGGATGAGATACTTGTCATTCATCGTATTTCTTAATATTCTTCTTACTGAGTGTCCCATCGCGCTTCTCCGGCCCTCCTTGCCCGGCTTTCGGGTCTGCAAAGCCTATATCTGCTAGTATGGCCATCCTCGCAGGCTAACTCCATCCGCTTGATGCGTCCAACTTATGTAAGCTGCCACCGGAGCGCATGCAAAATAGACCTCGAACGGGACCTGGCTCCGTACGAAGTCTATCTGCTTAAACCTTTATCCTGCTTGCAACTAAAACAACGAAAGCCCTGCCTCTCTTCCATCCTTGCGGCTCCGAAGACCGCGCCAGTGTGAATCAGTTTTGTACCGCCTTGTGCTTCGATTCCTGTAATCCGAATGCTGCAAATGAATGAGACTTGTCGGAAAAACATGTGGGGAAACGACATCTGATCGAAATGCTAGAGGAATTGAAGCGTATGGAGGTGAATATAGAGGATAAATAGTATTTTTTCATTATATACCATTCCTGAGTTAAATGCAAGGACAAGGTTAGCCGAACAGGCCGCATTTTTCCTGCAGCTGGCTAATTTTGTTTCATTTCAAACGAAATTCCCACAAAATCGCGCAAAATCACGTTCATCGGGGCAAATTGGGGCAAAAGCTGCACTTAGCACCCGGCTTGCACCGCAAGCGTATCCCGCATGCCCTTGCACGACGTTTGAGCGGTTTCTTTCGTTTCGATATAATACATAGTAAGGCCTTATGATCAATCGTTTTACCATTCGGATTTCCAAGGAGGTGTACCTATCCGCCTGACGCAGGGGATAGGGAATGTTTGAGTAGTGACCCGTTACCCATATTGATTAACGCGGTTTTAATTCTGATTTTGGTGCTGTTGAACGGTTTTTTTGTTGCTGCCGAGTTTGCTTTTGTCAAAGTAAGAAATTCGCGGATCGACACGCTTGCGCAAGGCGGCAATATGAGCGCGCGGTTCGCCCAGAAAATTACCGGCAATATTAATGCGTATTTATCCGCATGCCAACTAGGTATTACACTGACCTCGCTTGTACTCGGTTGGGTCGGAGAGCCGACCATATCCAAGGTGATGGAGCCGATTTTGAGCGGGTGGCTGCAGCTGAGTCCTGCTGTCGTTCATGTCATCTCGTTTATTATCGCTTTTTCCGTGATCACCGCCTTCCATATTACGCTCGGCGAGCAATTTCCGAAGACCTACGCCATCCGCCAGTCGGAAAGCGTTACTTTGTGGACCGCCTTGCCCATGATCATCTTCTACAAACTGATGTTTCCGTTCATCTGGGTGTTAAACGGCGTCTCCAACTGGATGCTGCGTCTGGTCGGCATCGAGCCTACGCATGAGCATGAATCCGCACATACCGAGGACGAAATTCGCGTCCTGATGCAGGAAAGCCATAAGAGCGGCTTTATTGACAACACGGAACTGACCTTATTTGACAATATATTTGAGTTCGTGGAAACCAATGCCCGTGAAATTATGATTCCGCGCACCGAGATGGGCTGCCTGTACGCCAATCTGACGTTTGCCGAGAACATTGATATCGCGCTGAATGAAATGCGGACCCGTTACCCGGTCTGCGACCCGGATAAAGACAACATTATCGGCTTCGTCCATATTAAGGACCTGATGAAAAGCCGCGGTAAGATGTATGACATCCATACGATTATGCGCCCGATTATGAAGGTGCCCGACTCGATGCCGATCAGCAACCTGCTTAAGCTGATGCAACGCAAGAAATCGCAGATCGCCCTGCTCATTGATGAATATGGCGGTACGGCCGGTCTGGTCACCATTGAAGATATATTGGAAGAAATCGTCGGGGAAATTCAGGACGAATTCGATCCGGATCAACGCCCTCCTGTCGAGAAACGGGATGAGCACACATTTTCGATCGACGGCCGGATGCTGATTGACGAAGTAAACGACCAATTCGGGCTGGAAATTCAATCTGAGGATTACGATACGATTGGCGGCTGGATTTACTCCCAGGTGGAAATTCCGCCGAAGCGCGGGCAAGCCGTTATGTACGAGGACGCCTTCGAGTTTATTATCGAAGAGACGGATGATCTGCGGATCGCCCGACTGACGGTACGGAATGTGCAGGCGCTCAGCCAGTCACAGTCGGCCTGACGGGACCTTGCCTAACGCAGGCGCTTCTTCCCGAAAGACCGGCCCGAGCAGCATGAACGCTGCTCGGGCCGGTCTTTTCATGTATAATTAATGAAACACCTGCGTTAACCGAAGCTGAGGAGGCTTGACATGGCTTATGATGTAATCGTAGTCGGAGGAGGACCCTCCGGGCTGATGGCCTGCATTGCAGCGAGCGCCTACGGAGCAAGCGTGCTGCTGATCGACAAGGGGGACAAGCTGGGCCGCAAGCTCGGCATCTCCGGCGGCGGACGCTGCAATGTTACGAATAATAAGGATACGGAAGAATTAATCAAGCATATTCCTGGTAACGGACGATTTCTGCACAGCGCATTCGCCCATTTCAACAACCAGGACATTATCCGCTTCTTCGAGGACATGGGCATCAAGCTCAAGGAAGAAGACCGCGGCCGGATGTTCCCGGTGTCGGATAAAGCGAAAACAGTCGTCGAAGCGCTGATCAATCGCGCCCGCAGTCAAGGCGTCCAGATGCGGATCAACAGCCCGGTAAACCGCATTCTGTATGACGACAAGCGGGCCACGGGCATCAGGCTCGCTTCCGGCGAAACCATCGAGGCGGCATGTGTCATCATCGCGACCGGCGGCAAATCGGTGCCGCATACCGGCTCCACCGGGGACGGATACCCGTGGGCGGAAGCGGCCGGCCATACGATTACCGAGCTGTATCCGACCGAGGTGCCGCTTGTCTCGCGCGAGGCGTTTATCCAGAGCAAGGAGCTGCAGGGGCTGTCGCTGCGCGACATTACGGTCTCTGTCTGGAATCCGAAAGGAAAAAAGGTTGTCGAGCATGAAGGGGATCTGCTCTTCACCCACTTTGGCGTATCCGGCCCGACCGCGCTGCGCTGCAGTCAGTTTATCGTCAAGCTCAAAAAGCAATTTGAGACGCCTACGATCCGCATTACGCTTGATTTGTTTCCGGAACGAAGTGTAGACGAGCTGTATGCAGCTACGATGAAGCTGGCCGAGCAAGAGCCGCGCAAAGCGATCAAAAACGTGCTGAAGGGGCTGCTGCAAGAGCGAATGATCCCGATTTTGCTCAAGAAAGCAGAGCTGCGCGAGGACACCACCTACGACAATATTCCGAAGCAGCCCTGGATGCGACTGGCGGAGCTGCTCAAGGCCTTCCCGATCCAGATTGCGGGTACGCTGTCGATCGAAGAAGCGTTTGTCACGGGCGGCGGCGTCCATTTGAAGGAGCTTGATCCGAAGACGATGATGTCGAAGCTCAAGTCAGGGCTGTTTTTCTGTGGAGAAATTCTCGATATTCACGGATATACGGGCGGTTATAACATTACGGCGGCGTTTACAACCGGCTATACGGCGGGCATGCATGCGGCGCAGACGGCGAGCATGCTTGATGGGGTGCGTGGTTAGAAAGCTCGAAGCCTGGAACGTGAAAAACGAAAAGACGGCGCCCCTGCGGGTCACCGTCTTTCCTGTTCTTCGTAGGGCTCAATATGCACATGCACATTGCCGATATGATGCTGATCACGCATGCGGCGTTCGATTTCATCGCTGATATCATGGCTTTCACCGACGGACAGCTCGGCGCTGACCTCGACAACGACGTCCAGCAGCACGCTGCTGCCATGAATCCGGGCCCGCATATCTTTGATTCGTTTGACGCCTGGCGTCGCCTTGACCGTGTACTTAAACTCCTTCAACCGCTTGTCATCGAAGCCGTCGGTCAGCGTGTGGGACGCCTCGGAGAAAATATCCCAGGCTGTCTTCAGAATGACCAACCCTACCGCCAGCGCGGCAATCGGGTCGAGAATCGGCAGCCCGAAGCTTGAACCGATAATGCCGACGGCTGCTCCGATGCTGACCAGCGCATCCGACCTGTTATCCTGCGCGGCCGCCATTAGCGACTGGTTCTGAATGCGCCGGGCCAAACGGCTGTTGTACAGGTACACGCCCCACATCACCGCAGCCGCACCGAGCGAAACCCAGGCCGCAATCATGTTAGGCGCCTCGTGGCTGCCTGCCGTGAAGCTGCGAACAGCCTGCAGCACGACCTGAATGCCTGCGACCGCCATAATAAATGAAGCGACCAGCGCAGCAATCGTTTCCGCCCGCTTGTGACCATACGGATGGTCGTGATCCGGCGGCTTGCGCGAGATACGCAGCCCAATCAGCACAGCCAATGACACGACGATGTCCGTCGAGTTATTAATCCCGTCGGCGGCGAGCGCCTCCGAGTCGGTTATATACCCCATTGTAATTTTCAAGGCGGACATGAGAATATAAGCAATAATGCTGACCCAAGCGCCCTTCTCGCCTTCCTTCAAATGTTCATACGCGGTATCCACGGCGGTTCAATCCCTCCATCCTACTTCATCCAACACGGGTTCTCTGTTAAAGTCCATTCATCATAACAAACGAAAGTTGAGTGGGTCTAGAGAAACAGTGTTTTCCCGCCTTATAAAAATAGGTGTAGGGCAACTTTGTTTTCCCGGTCAAATGTTGTGGGACTTGTCCAACGGAGTTGGTCCCGCCCAAAGGCCAGTCGGCATCTAGAGATGAACGCCCGCATCAAAGCCGTCATAATCGTCTCCGGACGGATCAAACAAAGATTTATCCGAATAAGCGCCGCTTGATCCGTTGACATAAGCCGAAGCTGAGCGAGGCTGCTCCTCATCCTCCTGCACCAGATGCGCCGGGATCGGCACCAGGCCATCCGTCTCATAAGCCATTGCATAGGCGGCGGCCTCGTCCGGCGCCTCCCCTTGCTCCAGCAGACGGCCGCCATGCGCCTGGCCAATCTCCAGCGCCGAGGTCAGATCCTGACGTTCAACGCTAATGTGCAGCACCGTCCGATCCGTCTCGGTATGCAGGCTGACCCGGTAGCCAAGCTCCTCCAATGTATCCAGTGCCATGTACGCGTCATGATTGGTGCCGAATTGAAAGAAGATCGCAGTCGCAGACATCGTGTCCTTCCTTTCCTGATGCAAAAATATGGTTTATCGTAGCTTGCCCCAACCTGATCGGCTTATTCCAAGGCTGACTTGGGCAGCGAACCCGGAATCACTTCCGGCTCGGCTTCGGGCCGATCCCGGATCGCACTCATACCGTGGCGGACAACGGCATAGGATGGAAGCATAGAGTACTCAGTATAAAGGAGGCATGTAAATGTCCGCTTCTCCCTCGGAGCCCGCTCAGCAAAGCGAACCGGCCCCCGAAGATGTTAAGGCGCATAAGCCAATCGCTGCAGCCGCTTATATTTTGTTTTTCCTGCCGCTGCTGGCGGCCAGACAGTCCCGCTTCGCCATGTACCATGCGAATCAGGGGCTTGTACTGCTGCTGACCGCCATAGTGAGCAATCTCGTCGCAAGCCTGATCCCGCTGCTCGGCCTGCTGCTCGTGCCGCTAGTCAATCTGGCCGTGCTCGTCGTCGCGATTATCGGCATTATCAATGCGTGCAACGGCTTGATGAAGCCGCTGCCGCTGATTGGCAAGCTGACCTTGCTGCAGGCTGAAAGCTAAGCTGCAGCGCCGCTGACCACTTACCGAATCGCCCCAGCTCTCCGGTCCCGACGGGATGGAAGCGCTGGGGCTGTTTCGCATGGATTCCAGGGCAAAAGAGCGTTTGCCACAGGGGGGTGTAATTTGTTATCATTGACAAAGGGCAAAAGCTGTGTAATATTAGTAATTAACGTACCTTGCTTTATCGCTGAAAAGCTTAAAAGCCCAAAAGTCATCAAGCTGTTTGGTGAATTATGAGAGGAGTATCTCCATGAACAAAAATCAACACAAAATTTTGGATTGTACGATCCGCGATGGCGGATTAGTAAATAACTGGGACTTTAGCGTCCAATTCGTGAAGGACATGTATTATGGACTTAGCGAAGCTGGCGTTGAATATATGGAAATCGGCTATAAAAACTCCGCCAAGCTGCTCAAGGGCGCAGATGCCGGTCCGTGGCGCTTCCTGAATGAGGATTTCCTGAAGGAAGTCATTCCTACCAAGACCGATACGAAGCTGTCTGCGCTGGTCGATATCGGCCGTGTCGATGAGAAGGATATTTTGCCGCGCGAGCAAAGCCTGCTGGACCTGATCCGTGTCGCTTGCTACATCAAGGATGTCGACAAAGGTCTGGATCTTGTTGAGAAGTTCCATGACTATGGTTATGAAACGACGATTAACATCATGGCTCTGACTCATGTCATGGAGAACGACTTAAACGAAGCGTTCGAAGCGATTGCCAAAAGCCCGGTTGACGTTGTGTATATCGTGGACTCTTACGGCAGCATGGATTACAAGGATATCGACTACCTCGTATCCAAATTCCAGCGTCTGCTCCCAGGGAAAAAGCTCGGCTTGCACATGCATAACAATATGCAGCTTGCTTTCTCCAACACGATCATGGGCGCAAGCAAAGGCGTCGAGTTCCTTGACACATCCGTATATGGCATGGGCCGTGCGGCGGGCAACTGCCCGACCGAGCTGCTCGTCAGCCATCTGAAAAATTCCAAATACGATATTCGCCCGGTTCTGGGCATTATCGAGAAACATATGATTTCGATGCGTGAGAAATGGGAGTGGGGCTATATTATCCCTTACATGATCGCAGGTGTGTTGAATGATCACCCGCGTTCGGCTATGGCGATCCGCTCCAGCGACAACAAGGATAAATTTGTCGAGTTCTACGACAAGCTGACTTCCCCGGAAGCGATGCCTGCAGGCTCTTCCGACTAACCGTCCTGAATGATTGAGGCTGCGGTTTGATTCAAAAAAAACGGTTCTTCTTCCGCCATACAGCGGTTGAAGCACCGTTTTTTTAATCTTGAAAGCGATGGAACGGTTGAAACGATGAACGTTCCCGCTTACCGGAAGTCCGGCGGAATTCTCCGCGCCACACCGGTCAGAATTGCCGCCTCGATAATTGCATGTCGTACCTTCGTGACGACCTTTTCATTGAAGATACTCGGGATAATATATTGCTCATTCAGCTCGCTTTCGGTAACGACCGAAGCAATCGCACGAGCAGCCGCCAGCTTCATCGGCTCATTGATTCTCCGGGCCCGGCAATCCAGCGCCCCGCGGAAAATACCGGGGAACACCAGCACGTTGTTGATCTGGTTCGGATAGTCGCTTCGTCCGGTGGCGAAGACACGAACATGCGGGATCGCTTCGTCCGGCGCGATTTCCGGATTCGGGTTAGCCATCGCAAACACGATGCTGTCCGGCTTCATTTTTCGCACGTCATCGCCATTTAACAGGCCGCCGCGCGATACGCCGATGAACACGTCGGCATCTACGATCGCTTCCTTCAAGGAGCCCGGCTCTGCCTCAACCTGCGGCTGCTCGGCCAGCCACTGCCACATCGGATGCTCATACGTGCCGCCGCGTATAATGACGCCGTCGCGGTCGACCGGCACAAGCCGGGTGACTCCCGCGGCCAGCAGCATTTTGCAGATGGAGACACCTGCGGCGCCAACCCCGTTGACGACAACACGAACGTTTTCGATCCGCTTGCCGACCACCTTGAGCGCATTCAACAGTCCGGCGATGACGACAACGGCCGTCCCGTGCTGATCGTCGTGGAAGACAGGCACGTCCAGCTCATCGGCAAGCCGCGTTTCGATCTCGAAGCAGCGCGGCGAGCTGATATCCTCCAGGTTGATCCCGCCGAAAATCGGGCTAATCGCCTTAATCGTACGAATAATTTCCTCCGTATCCTTCGTATCGAGGCAGATCGGGAACGCATCGACGCTGGCAAGCTGCTTGAACAGCATGGCCTTCCCTTCCATAACAGGCGCTGCGGCATGCGGACCGATATCGCCCAGGCCCAGCACAGCCGTACCGTCGGTAATAACCGCAACGGTATTACGTTTTATCGTCAGGGAATAAGCTTTGCGCGGATTTTCATGAATCGCCGTACATACACGGGCAACTCCCGGCGTATAGACACGTGACAAGTCATCGCGGTTTTTAATCGGCAGATTAGGCTGCATATTGATTTTACCGCCAAGGTGGACGAGGAAGGTCCGGTCCGATACGTTGATCAGCTTGATCCCTTCATGCGTCTTGAGCGCGTCCACGACCTGCGATTCTGCGGTTTCAGCTACGTCTACCGTAATGTCGCGTACCGACGTGTCCTTGCCGGGGCGAATGACGTCAATCGACGTAATATCTCCTCCCGCTTTACTGATCGTTGCCGCAACGTCACCAAATGTCACCAGCTCATGGTTAAGCTCCACGCGCAAAATAATGCTTGTCTGTGCCATGCTTATCCCCTTCTTTCGCCCTAAAAGTGTGTCACGATCAACATATATGACCTATGAATAGCCTCATGGTATCATGTAAACGATTTTATTGGCAAATGAAAATGAGCTTGCACCCTGATTAGAAACATTTTTCACTTCGCGCTGCGCGCAACGGTCCAGGCACGCTCCAGCATAGCCGCATTCATCGCGCCGGGATGCTTCTCGCGGATGATGCCGTCAGCATCAACAATGAACGTAGCCGGATAAGCCTGAACCCGGTACAGCTTGCCTACCTCCCCATTCCGGTCAAGCGGAATCGGGAAGGTCAGCCCCCATTTCTCGACCCACGCCTTGACGACCGGCAGGCTCGCTTCGGTCTGCGTCTCATTCACGCCGAGGATAACAACGTCATCATGTTCATTATTTGTATAAAACTGCTGCATATACGGCATTTCTTCCTGACAAGGCGGGCACCACGTGGCCCAAAAATTAACAAACACCACTTTTCCCCGATAATCGGACAGCTTAACCTCCTCCCCGCTCAGCAGCGTCAGCGAAAAATCAGGCGCTTGCTGGCCGATCCGCAGCCCGACTTGGCCGGCTCCAGTTCCAAACGCGATCCCTCGATCGACCAGCTGATTGGATACCGTCGTCAGCACGGCGACAGCGATACCGAAGGCCAGTACCCGCTGCGTGGACGCTTTCACGGAAAACGGGCGTACGCCGGTCAGCCAGACGGCCAGCAGGATGGTGCCGAGCACGGCTTCGACGAACGAAGTCCATGCCTGCGGCCCGGCGATTAAGCCCGAAACCCATAAATAAAAGACGTACCCCCCCAAACCGGCGGCCAGCAGCGAATCTATATAAATGGGCCTGCCCATCCGGCGGCGCTCCAGTGCAAGTCCCGCGTAGCTGCACGCGGCAGCAAAGGCGATCACCGCTGCATAGCGGCCGCCGCTGAAGTACAGCAGTGAACGTGGATTGCTCCAAACTGCCGGCAAATCGGTTAGCACCCAGCCCCATTTCCAGACAAGCAGCCACAGCAATATGCCATTCAGCGCAATCGCTGTGATGCTCTGGCGCTCCGGGCGCTCGCGCAAGCGGAGGTGCAAGAGACCGTAGCCGACGGCCACTGCGGCCAAGATCATAAGCAGGTTGTGTTGGAGGACCAGCGGTCCCCATGTCCAAGCATCCATGTAACGTCCGTCTCCCTTTTCCTTCTTTGTTCCATTGTGAATTGTCGTACGTAACCTTGTCAACTATTGACCCGGCCAAGCACGCTGTCCCGACTTGAATACGGTGCTATGCACGGCCGGGCTCTCGGAGCAACACCACAACTAGAACCGCAGGAGGACCCATCTTATGAACAAAAAGCTTGTTGTCACCATCGTTACCGCCGCCATCGGCCTGAGCTCGTTAGGCGCCTTCGCCGGACAAGCCGCCGCAGCTACCGGCAAAATTGTCAGCAGTGTAAACTTCCGCAGTCAGCCGGACGCCGATGCGAAAAGCTACGGCTATCTCAAAAGCGGTGAGCGGGTCGATATTATATCCAAAGTAAATAACTGGTGGTACAAGGTCAAGGACGATAACGGACGGATCGGCTACGTATCCACCAACGACAAATACATTCAAGTCAGCGGCTCGACTTCGAGTTCAGGCTCCAGCTCGGGTTCCTCCGGCTCATCGGCGAGCGATTCCAGCTCTGTCCGCAGCAAGGTCATCGCCGCCGGCAAAAAGTACCTGGGCACCCCGTATGAATACGCCTCCGACCGCAGCAGCACCCGAACCTTCGATTGCTCAGCGTTTGTGAGACAAGCCTTTAAGGTGGGGGCAGGCATTACACTGCCAAGCAGCTCCCGCACCCAGGCGGATTATGTAAAATCTATCGGTAAAACAACAACAAACTGGAAAAATTTGAAGGCCGGCGACTTGATGTTTTTCATGGAATACCGCGGCGGTAAAGCTTCTGCCTATCCGTCCAATACGTCGAAACAGACAATTACCCATGTCGGCATTTATCTCGGCGACGGCAAAATTATGCATACATACTCGAAAGAGTCCGGCGGCGTCCGCATTGATACGATCAGCGACAAGCATTGGGAATACCGCTTCGTATTTGGCGGCAGCGCCTTGAAATAACAAGCGTCCGTCGTATGATCAACTGATAAATCGCAGCTCCGAATGCAGATCGCGGAGCCATACCTTGAACCGCCACTTCGTGTGGCGGTTCTTTTTGGCCTGGATTCGAGACTCCAGTCAGCTTTTGGCGCCGAATGAGCTTGTACGGCTTGACCTTCACGCTGCGTTAACCTGTAAGCTGAAGCTGAAGCTGAAAGCAACCTGAGAGGAGCTGCATGATCCAAAATGCCGAATCATGAGCACATTTATCAAAACCAAGCCGATTATTATGAATTAATGATCTCCAAGCAGCCATCGTTGGCCGAGCGGATCGGGCAAATCGTTCCGTATCAAGGACTTCAAGTGCTGGATGTCGGCGCAGGCTCCGGCCGCCTAACCTGCGAGCTGGCGCGTGACGCCGACTCGATCATCGCGACCGATTCGTCCGCCGCCATGCTGCAGGTGCTGCGACGCCGGATGGCTGGACGCAAGCAAACATGCCCGGTGCGCACCTGCAAGGCGGATCACCGCCAGCTGCCGATCGCCGACGCATCTGTTGATTTGACCGTCTCCGGCTGGAGCCTCTGCTACTTGGCTAACAGCACGCTTCCCGATTGGCGTGAAAACCTGACAGCCATGATGCGAGAGCTGGAGCGCGTTACACGCTCTGGAGGTACGATCATTATTTTCGAAACGATGGGCACCGGCTTCACCGAGCCGAATCCGCCAGCCTTTCTTCAGCCTTATTACGACTCGCTGGAGCACGCCTACGGCTTCTGTCATGAGTGGCAGCGGCTCGACTATACGTTCGACAGCGCCCCGCAGGCGGAATCGCTAACCCGTTTTTTCTTCGGCGATGAGCTGGCCGACATCGTCGTCCGCGAGCAGAGGACCGTCGTGCCCGAATGCGCCGGTGTATGGTGGAAGCAGCGATAAAAATATGAAAAAAGAGCGTGTACGCCGCTTTATGGCGCTGCACGCTCTTTTCCAGGTTTATGCCGAAAAAGGCGAAGGTGCAACCACGAGGAAACCCCCCTGCTTACCCTGACTTTAATCCTTTTAAAGCAAGCCCCACGAGCGTTCGGACGGCCGTTTCCTCCAAGGGCGCTCCTGTAACGAGCAGCCGATAAAAAATCGGCCCATAGATCAGATCAAGAGCGAGCTCGATATCCAGGTCGGCAGGCAATTCACCGCGCTTGACGCCACGCTCCAGCAGTTGACTCGCCTCCAGACGCCGCGGCTGGATATATCGTTGCCGGTAGGCTTCCGCCATGACCGGATCAAATTGCCCCTCGCCAATGAATTCCGCAATCATTTTCCCTTCCGAGGACACCATAAACTTTGATAAGTTGACCGCATGTCGTTCGACATCCTCCGGCACAGAGCCGGTATCCGGAACAGGCAGCCGGGCCGAAGCTGCAAACAGAAAGCTATCCAGCATAACGGCTGCTTTGTTCGGCCACCATTTATAAATCGTTGCCTTGCTCACCTGCGCCCGTTCAGCAATTTTTTCAATCGTAATTGTCGCATAACCCATGTCGAGCAGCAGTTCATAAGCAGTCGCCAAAATCGCCTGCTCCGCTTCTTTATTACGGGGTCTGCCTCTTTTTGCTGTTATTTGAATCGCCCCCTATTTACAATACTATACGTATCGTATATTATAAGAACTATAAATACTAAACGTTTCGTTCATTATATCACAAAACGAAGTTTAAATCGGCATCACCAGAGAGGAGCTTTTACTTATGAAACATGTCCAAGCCGAGCCTGCCCCCGTTGCCAAATGGATCGTTTTGCTGCTCGCCGTTTCCTGCGGGCTGATTGTCGCCAATCTGTATTATGCGCAAACGATCATCGCGCCGATCAGCGCCGCCACCGGACTCGCCCCGCAGGCCGCCGGGCTCATTGTTACGTTGACACAGGTCGGTTATGTGATCGGTCTGCTGTTTATCGTCCCGCTCAGCGATATGGCGGAAAATCGTCGCCTGGCTGTCAGCTTGCTGCTGCTCACCGTGCTTGCGCTGGCTGCAGCCGCCTTCGCGCCTTATGCTGCCGTCTTTCTGCTAGCCGCGCTTATCATCGGAGTCGGGGCCGTCGTTGCCCAAATTCTTGTCCCTTACGCCACCTATCTGGCGCCGGAATCGCAGCGCGGACAAGTCGTGGGCAACGTTATGAGCGGGCTGCTGCTTGGCATTATGCTCGCCAGACCGCTGGCCAGCTTCGTCACCGAATTGTTCGGCTGGCGCGCGATATTTGGCTTATCCGCTGCCGTCATGCTGCTGCTCGCCGCGCTGCTTTCCCGCGCTTTACCGGCACGGCAGCCAGCCCCTGCCCTTCATTATCGGCAGCTGCTGCAATCTATGGTTACTTTGGTACGCACCACGCCGGCTTTGCGCCGCCGCGCGCTGTACCAGGCATGTATGTTTGGCTCCTTCAGCTTATTCTGGACGGTTATTCCGCTTCGGTTGTCCGATGCCTTTCATCTGTCCCAGCAAGGCATCGCCTGGTTTGCTTTGGCCGGGGTAGCGGGCGCTGTTGCAGCTCCGTTTGCCGGCAGAATGGCGGACAAAGGACTCACTTACTTGTTCACCGGCTTCGCGATCGGGATCACAGCTCTTGCTTTCCTGCTGCTGACGTTTACTCAGGCCCATTCCCTTTTAGCCCTTGGCCTGCTGGTTATCGCAGCAATTGCGCTTGATATGGGCGTATCCGGCAATCTCGTGCTGGGGCAGCGGACCATTTATTCGCTCGGCAATGAGGCGAGAGGCCGTTTGAACGGGCTGTTTATGGCCATCTTTTTCATTGGAGGAGCGGTTGGCTCGTTTGTCGGAGCGTGGTCGTACGCGTATGGCGGCTGGACATTTGCCATGCTGCTTGGACTTTCCATGCCGCTGCTGGCACTCGGGTATTTCTTGACCGAAGCGAAGCCTGGCAAGCTGCAGCAGTCAGTCCCCGCAAGCATCAGAAACCGCCAGCCGAATTAACGGATATCTCTCGCCAAATTTTAGGCAAATAAAAGCCAGCCTACGCCAGGTACCTATACGTACCGACGCCGGCTGGCGGTTTTACTTTATCAGGCTCTCATCATGACCTCGCACTACAGTCCGAAAATCGCATCAATCATCGACTTCGTTTCGCCGCCCGGATACAACATATACAGCAAAATATACACAGCCACACCCGTAGGCGCAGTCAACAGCCACATGATGGCGGTAATTCGCCCAATCCGCTTATGCTTAAACCAGCGCTGCTTGAACGCGTGCAGCAGCGTCACGATCCCGAATACGCCAGCCAGTGTCGCCAACGTAATGTGGAAAAACAGAAACAGATGATACGCCAGCTTCAGCTCTTCCGGACCGCCGAAGCTCGTATTCCCGACAAAAATGGTTCGGCTGGCATAAATAATGAAAAACGCGAGCGCGAAGCCTGCAGCCCACAGCATCAGCTTCTCATGGGTCTGCCGGTTTCCTTTTATAATATGATACCAGCCAAATGCGACAAATATTGCGCTGATTACAATAAAGCTGGTACTAATCGTAGGCAGTAACACAGAAAGCTTCATAACAGTTCCTCCACGAGTTGCTTCTCTTCGTCAGTGTCAGGCATTAGGCGCGATTAACTTGACCGGCAGTCTGCAGATAAGCTTCATTCCCCAGCTCCTCTTCATCGTCCCGCTTCCGTTCTCTGCGATACCAGCGGAAGAAGGTATACGCAAGCGCGAAGCCGTACACGATCTCCTGAACGATTTTCATCACGACGCCGCCAAGCTGCTGGTCATCCAGCATCGGCAGGAGCAGCATGCTTTCCGGAACGGCCGCATACATGGCGTACATCGGCGTTTTGGCGAAAATAATGAGCGCACAGGCCGGTGTGAGCAACACCCCGTTGAGAAAAATGTAAGCCATTCGTTTCAGCTCGGACATCTGATTGTACTCAGGGAGCGGACAGAACACCGGAAACCAGAGCAAAAACGCCGAGAACAAGAATAGCGCCTTATAGGCAGCCAGCACAGGCGGATTTGACATCAAAGCATCCATAATTACAGGAATGTGATACACGGAAAACACAAAGTTAAACAAAAACAGCGCCAACAGAGGATTCGTGATGAGCCGGACAGCCCGCTTGATCCCTTCTCCTTGAATGGCGGGACGAAGAAGCCATCCCGGCAAGCCCATCAGCAGCAGCGGCGGCATCACAAGGTACAAGATGGATTGCTGCAGCATATGCAAGCTGAAAAAATAATGATGACCGTAGTAGGCCATCGGCGAGCCTTCCGCCACATACCAGCTCGCAATGCCCAGCCAGAAATACATTTGCAGCTTGAAGGATACCGGCTCGCTATCGGCAAACCGGGATCGCCACTTGTTCACGCAAAGCGAATATAACGTACCGAGCAGCAGCAATAAGATCAGCAAACCCGGACTCCACAGCGCGGCAAATGACCCCGCGGCCGAATGATCCACATGTGCGGCAACAGCCATTGGTTCCAACATAAGAGGACTCCTTCCTTCCCGCCAAACTTGGCACTGTGTCTAAATTGTGAATATTTTCACCGCAATAATCTAAAAAAAGAGGGGCTTCTCAACAAGTGACAAGCCGCCTCTTCTCCTCACAACTCCGTTTACCACCAAACCCAATATACAGCGGCTGCAAGAGCCGTCAGAGCAATAAAAAATCCAAAGCACAGTCCGATAATCGGAAAGAAATGGCCGCGATCCTTCATATGCATCCAATATCCCAGCTGGAACACGATCTGGATCAACGCCAATCCTACCAGAAACCAGATCAGAAATGACCGATCCAGTCCGCCGTACAGCACCACCGCAAACGACAACATAGTCAGTACAATCGAGATAATGTACGTAACGTAGTGATTACGCGGTCCTTCCAGCCGGTGACGGTGCTCACCTGCGGAGGAAGAAGCATGATCGTTCGACATGTTAAGGACCCACCTTTCCGAGCAGGTATACGACCGTGAAGATAAACACCCAAACGACGTCGATAAAGTGCCAGTACAGACCGGCTACATAATACTTCGGAGCGGTGACCGTTGTCAGACCTTTCTTGAAGCCTGAAATGATCAGCAGCGAAATCCAGAGCACCCCGAACGCGACGTGCGCGCCATGGAAGCCGACCAACGTGTAGAACGAGGTCGCGAAGGCGCTCTTCGAGAACGTGTGTCCTTCGTTTACATAGTGTACAAACTCATAAATTTCAAGACCAAGGAACGACAGACCCAGCAATACGGTAACAAACATCCAGCCTTGCAGCTTCTGGAAATCACCGCGGTGCAAAGCCATCGTGGCGAACACGCTGGTCAGCGAGCTCGTCAGCAGGATAAAGGTCGAAATCGCGACCAGGTCCAGCTGGAACAAATGCTCGGCCGTCGGTCCATCCGGAACCTGGTTACGCAGGGCGATAAAGGAAGCGAAGAGCGTACCGAACAATACGCACTCGCCGCCCAGGAACAGCCAGAAGCCTAAAACTTTATTTTTGCCTTCCAGCGTAGCTGTCTCAGCGTGGGGTGGCAGGGCACCGCCTACTTCGTGATGTGCTGCACTCATGCCTTAACCCCCTTATCATTAAGCTCTTCAGGCTCGATGTGGAACCCGTGATCATCATAAACCGAACGGAAGAACATGCAAACCAGCGTAAACCCTATTCCCGCAATACTGACCACATGCTGGTGGTACATGAAGCCATAGCCTGCGATAAACAAGCCCAGCGACATCAAGAACGGCAGGATTGACGGAGACGGCATATGAATCGAACCAATCGGCTCGGCTGGCGTCATTTCCTTGTTGCCGGCCATCTTCTCTTTCCAGAAAGCGTCATATCCGCGGACAAGCGGCGTTTGCTTAAAGTTGTACTCTGGCGGCGGCGAAGGAATCGTCCACTCCAGTGTACGCGCATCCCACGGGTCAGCCGGAGCTGTCGCCGGTTTGCGTGCTGCTGCGATAATGTTCAGCAGGAACACAATCGTACCGACGCCCATCAGGAAAGCGCCGATTGTACTGATAAAGTTTCCTTCTTCAAGACCGACCCCAGGCTGGAACGTAAACACCCGGCGCGGCATCCCCATCAAGCCGAGGAAATGCTGCGGGAAAAACGTCATGTGGAAGCCGATAAAAAACGTCCAGAAATGAATTTTGCCCAAGGTTTCGTTCAGCATGCGGCCAAACATTTTCGGCCACCAGTAGTACGAGGCTGCGAACAGACCCAATACAAGACCGCCGACAATAACATAGTGAAAATGCGCAACAACAAAATACGTATCATGATATTGGAAGTCAGCGGCCGGAACGGCCAGCATGACGCCCGTTACTCCACCCATCGTAAACGTCGGGATGAAGGAGGTTGCAAACATATTTGCCGTTGTAAACCGGATTTGACCGCCCCACAGCGTGAACAGCCAGTTGAAAATTTTGACCCCGGTCGGAATGGCGATCGCCATCGTCGCTACCCCGAATATCGCGTCCCCGACTGGGCCGATCCCCGTTGTAAACATGTGATGCGCCCAAACCATGAAGCCGAGAAATCCGATCAGCGCAGTTGCGAAAACCATCGAGCTGTATCCGAACAAACGCTTGCGCGAGAACGTGGCTACAATCTCAGAAATGATGCCGAAGGCCGGCAGGATCAATATGTACACCTCAGGGTGACCGAAGATCCAGAAAATGTGCTCCCAAAGTACCGGATTACCGCCCTTGGATACGTCATAGAAGCCGCCGCCAAAGATCCGGTCAAACATCAGTTGGATAAGACCTACAGTAATCGCAGGGAATGCGAACAAAATCAGCAGCGAGGTAATAAACGCCGCCCACGTAAACATCGGCATTCTCATGTAGGTCATGCCAGGCGCCCGCATATTGATGATCGTAACGAGGAAGTTAATCCCCCCGATCAGCGTACCAAGACCGGCGATCTGCAAACCAAGCACATAGAAGTCGACGCCCTTGAACGCACCTGTAGCATCAACAATGCCTGACAATGGCGGATAAGCCGTCCAGCCTGCAGCCGGGGCTCCGCCCAAAAACCACGAAGTGTTCAGCAGCACGCCGCCGAAGAAAAACAACCAGAATCCAAGTGCGTTGACAAACGGGAACGCGACGTCGCGCGCGCCAATCTGCAGCGGTACGATCGCGTTCATGAAACAGAAGATAACCGGCATCGCAGCCAAGAAAATCATCGTTGTTCCATGCATAGTCGTCAATTGGTTAAAGGTGTCGCCGATAAAAATTTTCTGATCGGGATAAAGCAGCTGAATCCGGATCAAAATTGCTTCGATGCCGCCCATCAGGAAGAAGATTCCGCCTGCGAGCAAATACAAAATGCCGATTTTCTTATGGTCAACCGTTGTAAGCCAGTCCATCAGCCCGGTGTGACGTTTTACCGAATGCGCATGAGCCACGTATTTAACCTCCTTTTTCCTTATTGCTCGTTACTGAGGCAGCTTCAACGAGTTCAAATATTTAACCAGATCATCAAGCTCTTTTTCACTGAGCGCTTTCTGGACGTTCGCCGTAGCTTCGTTGGAGAATGCAGGCATTTTCGCGCCTGGCTTAATCGATTGCGGGTCCTTGATCCATTCCTTGATCTTCTCCGGATCATGCGGCAAAATTCCTGCCACCTTCTCGCGGGAAGCAAAGCCGTTCAGGTTCGGACCTGCGCCCAGTCCTTGCGCGTTAACTGCGTGACAGGACAGGCAGTTGTCTTTAAACAGCTGTTCGCCGGCTCTTGCGTCCGCCGGAATAGCTGCCGGTGTTTTCATTTTATTGACCCATTGGTCGAAGTCGCCCTGCGATTTGGAGACAACCTTGAAGTCCATCAGGGAGTGCGACGCTCCACAGAGCTCCGCGCACTTGCCGAGGAACGTGTCGGCTTCATCCGCTTCCAGGTAATACACGTTGGTCGAACCAGGGTTCGTATCCATCTTGCCGCCGAGCGAAGGAACCCAGAACGAGTGCTTCACATCGGATGCAGTCAGCTCGAATGCGATCTTTTTACCGGTCGGAATGACCAAATCCTGAGCCGTAGCAATGCCTAGTGAAGGATAATCAAACTGCCACCAGAACGCGTGAGCGGTTACTTTAACATGCAGCGCATCCTTGTTGTCCCGATGGTCTTCCAGCAGCTTGAAGGTGTACTGCACCGTCGGCACAGCAAGCACGAGCAGCAGGATAATCGGAATGACCGTCCAAATAATCTCAAGCGTATGACTGCCTTCCACTTGCTTCGGTACGATGTCCTTCTCGCCCTTTTTCTTTCTGAAGCGGAACAAGACATAAATATACAGCACAAATACAACAACGACGACCGCGATCATGATGAAAAAGCTTAACTTCATCAAGAACAGCTGATCTCTGGCCACCGGACCCCTTGGCTTCAAGGCGGAAATCGTTTCGTCCCCACACCCTGTTAACAGCAGCAGCATCAACCCAAAAAGAGGGATAGATCGCCACAGATTTTGCCATCGAATCATCTTCTCAATCCCACCTTAAAAAGCAAGTATTTTTCGAACAAAATAGGTCATTTTTTTGTCAATGAACCTAATCACCATATTAACTATAAATTCGTGCCTGTTTTTTGTCAATGAATCTGGAGAAGTTCACAAATTGGACATAACCGCCGTTTTTTTCATATCTGACGCGGGTTTTCCCCCTTCGCCGACTCCCTTCCCCCCAAGTTGAAAGCGTTCCATCTACTGCTGCATGCGCCGTGATAAGCTCTATTTGGTTATTTCCACAAATCGGTTGTTTTATGCATCTTTTTGGCCTGTCGGCCGCCGCATCAAATCGCCTGAACAAACCCATGCTAAGCTCAAGGCGGAGCAATTCCGGCTACGAGCTTCTAGCGTCTGCAATTCCCCCCGATTCCTATTCATAAAAGGAGGTTATTCGTCTATGCGACTTCACCTGCTCAAGGCTGCGGCTGTCATCGCAGGGGTCTGTATGTCCCTAACGGGCTGCTTCAGCCTGTACGACGGCAATAGCGCCACCAACTACGGCAGCAAACGCGACATGCCCCGGCAGGATACATCGCGGGCTTACCAGACCGGACAGCAGTTCGCCCCCGTCAGTCATCGGATTTCCAAGCTGGAAATGAACCAATATTTGTCCGACCAGGTCGCGGCCATGGATGGCGTCAGCAGTGCGATTGTGATGATGGGCGACAATGTTGCGTACACCGCCATCACCATCGACAATACAGCCAGCGGAACGCGCGGCGGCGAAATCAGGGGTACGGAAACCAATAATTACGGTCTGGTAAAAGGGCTTTACAACCCTGCAACGCCGCTGAGCGATTACGCCGACCCGAATAAGCTGATCACAAGCAATGGCGCAGAAACGGAAATGCACCATGAGCACTTATCTCATTTGTTCAAGCAAAAAATCGCTGAGAAAATTCGTTCGCTGCAGCCAAGCGTCGCCGACGTTTACATCTCGGCCAACCGGGTAGTCGTCAATGAGTTTAACCGCATCGCGCAGGAAAGCTGGCACGGGCGTTCCCTGGAGCCGTTCCGGGCATCGTTTATTACGATGATGGAACGAACCTTCGGCACAGAGGCGACAACGCCTAACCAGGCTGAAGCCAATGGCCGCGAGCTGCGCTAACCACATCGAAACTGCCCATTGGCGTCTGCCGGACGCATTGTGCAGTTTCTTTTTATGCGGACATGCTGTAGAATGCAATATTAATAGGAAGAAAGTTGAATCCAACTAAAATGTACATCTAGGAGATCATATTAATGAAGAAAAACGAATTCACACAACTCGGTGTTAGCGAGCTGGTGTCGGACGCCTTGCAAAAATTCGGCTATAACGAGCCGACCCCTATTCAAAAGGAAGCGATCCCGGCCGTGCTGGCCGGCTCCGATCTGATCGCTCAAGCGCAGACGGGAACAGGCAAAACACTTGCCTTCGTCCTTCCGATTCTGGAAACCGCCGATCCGGCCAAATCGCATGTTCAAGCGCTAATCGTGACGCCGACCCGCGAGCTGGCGATCCAGATCACGGAGGAGGTTCAACGCTGGGCGCCTCTGCGGGGACTGAATGTTCTGTCCGCTTACGGCGGGCAAGACGTGGAGCGGCAAATCCGCAAGCTGGAGGGCAGCATTCATATTATTGTAGCAACGCCGGGACGGCTGCTGGATCATATTCGGCGGGAGACGGTTGCGCTGCACAAGCTGTCGGTGCTTGTGCTCGACGAGGCGGATCAGATGCTGCACATGGGCTTCCTGCCCGAGGTTGAGGAAATTATTTCGGTGACGCCGTCCCGCCGTCAGACGCTGCTGTTCTCGGCAACGATGCCGCAGCGTATCCGTGAGCTAGCCAAAGCCTATATGCGGCAGCCGCTGGAGATCGAAGTCAAGGCCAAGCGTGTGACGCTGGACGGCATCAAGCAGCTGCTGATCCAGACGACGGATCGCGGCAAGCTGGACACGCTGTGCCGGATCGTTGATGAGGAAGCGCCGTATCTGGCGATGATTTTCTGCCGGACGAAGCTCCGGGCAGGCAAGCTCAGAGCCGAGCTGGCGGAACGCGGCTATTCCTGTGACGAGCTGCATGGCGACTTGACCCAAGCCAAGCGGGAGCAGGTCATGAAGCGGTTCCGTGACGCAAAAATCCAGCTGCTGATTGCAACCGACCTCGCAGCGCGCGGACTCGATGTCGAAGGCATCACCCACGTCATCAACTACGATATTCCGCATGACGCGGAAAACTATATTCACCGCATCGGCCGGACTGGCCGCGCCGGGCAAACCGGCACTGCGATTACACTCGCTTCGCCGCGCGACGCCGAATACCTCGTGCTGATTGAACGCGGCATTAAAGCAACACTGCCCAAGCAGCAAGCCGGTCGGCCACAGGCAGGCACAGCGGAACGCAGCCGCGACGCAGGCGAGCAGCGCGAGGCCCGCACCTCCGGACGCGGCGGCTCGCGGCGGGACAACGAGCGCGGCGGACGCAGCACGGGCGGGCGCGGAGCTGAGCGCGGACGTCGCGGCAATGACCGCGAGTTCGGCGGACGCGGTGGCGGCGGCGACGCCAGACGCGGCAGCGAGCGGAGCTCGGGCGGACGCGGCCAAGGACCAAGCCGGGGACTGGCGCAAGGGCCGCGCTTCACAGCGGACAGCGACACGGTCAGCTTCACGAAGCTGCGCCCGCGCGGCAGCGCCGGTTCAGGCCGGGCGGAGAAGCCTGCGCCGCCGCGTGAGATCGAAGGCGGCGCTGGGCGCGATGGCGGCGACGGCTTCGCCAGCCGCCAAGGAGGTCGCGGCGGCCAGAGCAGCGCCGGACGCCAAGGGCAAGGCCACGGCGCAGCGCAGCGCGGCTCGCAGGGCGCCGCAGCTCGCTTCGGCGGCGGCGCTGGGCGCGATGGCGGCGATGGCTTCGCCAGCCGTCAAGGAGGTCGCGGCGGCCAAAGCAGCGCCGGACGCCAAGAGCAAGGCCGCGGCGCAGCGCAGCGCGGCTCGCAGGGCGCCGCAGCTCGCTTCGGCGGCGGCGCTGGGCGCGATGGCGGCGATGGCTTCGCCAGCCGTCAAGGAGGTCGCGGCGGCCAAAGCAGCGCCGGACGCCAAGAGCAAGGCCGCGGCGCAGCGCAGCGCGGCTCGCAGGGCGCCGCAGCTCGCTTCGGCGGCGGCGCTGGGCGCGATGGCGGCGATGGCTTCGCCAGCCGTCAAGGAGGTCGCGGCGGCCAAAGCAGCGCCGGACGCCAAGAGCAAGGCCGCGGCGCAGCGCAGCGCGGCTCGCAGGGCGCCGCAGCTCGCTTCGGCGGCGGCGCTGGGCGCGATGGCGGCGATGGCTTCGCCAGCCGCCAAGGAGGTCGCGGCGGCCAAAGCAGCGCCGGACGCCAAGGGCAAAGCCCGGGCCGCGGCGCAGCGCCGGGCGGGAAACGGCCGCAAGGCCGCACACCGGGCGGACGCCGCGGCCGTTAAGCCAAAGCGTGGCGGCGGCATGCACCGCCCGCGCGGTTAGTCAGGCCAGCTCGCCAGACGCTGGCCTTGTCCACCGCAGAGCCCCGAAATGACACGGGGCCGCTGAATGTTAGAAGCTGGGCCACTGATTGGCAACGATCAGTGGCCCAGCTTATGCAGCGAGGTGTCGGCAATCAGGCTGCCCGAGACGACAGCAGCGCAAGCGAGTCCCTTTGCCCCCTAAGGGTCATCGACTTTGAAACCGGATCAGCCTCCGCCCCCTTCGAGAGCAATGGAAACCGGGCCCATGGTCCGTCACACGTTCGTTCAGAGACCTTTTGCGATGGCCAGGGTCTTTTTTATAGGACGCTCGCTCATGAAAGCCTTTACCTCACCTCCGAAGTCATGTAATATGAAAAATAAGCCAAACGGCAAGGAACTGCACTTCACCATCGAAGGAGGGTTTCCATGTACGAACTGAAGGACAAAGAACTCATTTTTGTTTTCACCGGACCCAATGGCGCCGGACGCAGAACAGTAGCTCAGATGTCAGGCAGTACGCTAGGGATCAAGCAGGTTATTTCGTATACGACCCGCCCTCCCCGCTCATCCGAGGTTGACGGTCAGGACTACCATTTTGTCACGTCGGAAGCCTTCAAGGCCGCTGAAGCCGATCAAGCCTTTATCGAGGTCGTTGAAATTGACGGCAACCGGTACGGGATCAAATCAGCCGATGTCACGGAACAGCTCCAGACCTACGGAGCCGTGTACCTGGTGCTGAACCGCTATGGCGCGGAAACGCTGAAGCAAGTATACGGCGACAAAGCCGTGCGTATTTTCATCTACGCCGACCGCGATACCGTCAGGCAGCGTGAACAAGAGCGCGGCGATTCCCCGGAGCTGATCGACCGCTACATGTCTCATTATGAGGAAGAGATGGCTTACCGAGAATCCTGTGAGCACGCCTTCGAAAATACCGACTTGGCCCACACGGTATTTGATTTGACGAAGGCGCTCGATGAAAACTATTTACACCGCAACCTGCTGGATCTCGATTAACAACCTGCGCTTAGCTTAGCGCTTCTATCGCTGTTATTGCGTTAAGACCACAGCCCGATTCTCGGCGCTGGCGGTCTTTTTGATTGCATTTATACGTGTTCAGCGGAGTTCAACCGCTTTGATCGTTCAAGGAAACTTATGGCTGAAACGCAGTGGCGCAAGTTTTCTTAATGAATGCCACACTGGCGAACCATACTGATAATTAGAGAGATGAAGGAGGCGCCTGGATGGCCATTTTGTTTATTGAACCGACCCCTAGTCCAAATACGATGAAAATTACGCTGTCCGAAAAGCTCGACGATTCGGTCCGTCTGACCTACACCCGGCAGCAAGCCCATGAAGCCCCCGAGCCTTACAACCAACTGCTGGCGATCGACGGCGTGCGCGGCTTGTACCATGCCAGTGACTTTATTGCGCTTGATCGCACGCCCAAGGGAGATTGGCAGCACATTCTCGCCAGCGCGCGCCGCATTTTGGGCGAGGCCGCTCCGGCGTCCCGTCAATCTCGCTCAGGAGCTGGAGACGGCGTTAGCGGCGGTGCAGCGGACACGCAGCAGCAGCCGGGCGGTGGCGAAACGGCGGGGAACGGAGCGACTTTCGGCGAGGTGCTGGTGAAGCTCCAGCATTTCAGAGGCATTCCGCTGCAAATCCGCGTATCGGCTGGAGATGAGGAACGGCGGGCGGCTTTGCCTGACCGCTTCTCCCAGGCTGCCATTCGTGCGGCGGCCGCAGCGCCCAATTTGATCAAGGAACGCACCCTGGAAGATTGGGATACCCGGTACGGTGAGCTGGACGACGTGCTGGAAAGCATTGTATTAGAAATTGACGCCTCCTACGATAATGAACGGCTGGAGCAATTAGCAACCGAAGCGGCGGCTGGACGATTGACGGCCGGTGCGGAGGAGGTCGCGGCGGCCGGACGCAAAACGTTGTCCTATGCGGAAACCGAGCAGCAGCTCCGCTCCCCCGATTGGAAGCAGCGTTACGCGGCGCTGCAGCAAATTCAGCCGTCCTTTGAAACGCTGCCCTTGCTGACTCAGGCGCTTGCCGATGAACAAACGGCGATCCGGCGGCTGGCTACCGTTTATATCGGGGATCTCAAGGAGCCGGTCGTGCTTCCTTATTTATATGAAGCGCTGCGGGACAGCTCCGCATCGGTGCGCCGGACGGCCGGGGACACGTTGTCTGACATCGGAGATCCGGCTGCGCAGGATGCGATGATTGGCGCGCTGCAGGATTCGAACAAGCTTGTGCGCTGGCGGGCGGCCCGTTTCCTGTACGAAGCAGGCGACGCACGGGCGCTTCCCGCTCTGGAGGAGGCTTCCTCCGATCCGGAATTCGAGGTCAGCATGCAGGCCCGCATCGCCCGCGAGCGCATCGAAGGCGGCCATGCGGCAGAAGGCTCCGTCTGGCAGCAGATGACGCGCCGCAACGATACGTAGCGGACCAGCCGTTACCGGAGGCCGTGCGAAGCGCGAGTGGACCGCCATATCCCCTTCCCTACATCATCCGACAGTTCCTTCCCTATCCACAACGACGATCCGCAATCGGATTGCTCCCAAAGTCCCGCATGCACCTGCTCTCAGGCGCTGCGGGATTTTTCGTCGTTGTCGTCCAGGCCGCTAATGCCGCCCATGTCGTCGATGTCGTCGTTGTCGTCCATGCCGTAGATGCTGCCATACCGTCGATACCGCCGATGCGCTCAAGAAGAAAGCTCACTCTCGCAAACGAGCATATTCGCGGCTGCCGTTTGCTGGTATAATTAAGAAAAGCTTTGAAGATACATACGTGTTTTAACGGTAGCTTTTCTTGCGATTACAGAATCCTTCAGCTCCGCTGAAAACTTGTATATTCTATAATCTTGAGAAAAGCTTCGGATCGAGGCACTTTCCACGAAGCTGCATTCGTGTTGCTTCCATCATTCGACATTATGCTATTTTTTTACATAGGGAGAGATTGCTTTGCGTAAAATGATGACCTTATTGTCGCTAACGGCCGCAGCGCTGGTCGTGCCGGTTATGCCCGGCTCCCCTTCCGCCCTGCTAGCGCAAGCGTCGGCTGCCGCTGACTCGCCGCAGCTTGTCATTAACGGCTCGGTTGTTCAGGGGGAATCGGCCTTATTTCACGGAGGAGCGGCAGGATCCACGCTGTTTGCCCCTGCCAAGCTCGTGCTGGAGGCGCTCGGGTATACGGTGGCCTGGAACGCGGGGGAGCGGACGCTTGAGGCTCGTTTAAATGATGAACTCATCACCCACAAGCCCGGCAGCGCCATCTGGACCGTAAACGATGACCCGCTTGTATTCACTGATGCCTCCTTAACGAAGGAAGACACGCTTTGGGCGCCTGTGCAGCCGTTAGCCGAAGCGCTTGGGCAAGAGTTAAAATGGAGTTCGCTGACTTCGACGCTGTATATCAAGCCCTCCTTCGTCGCGTCGATCCGGGAAACGCTCGGCTACGGCTATACCCGGCTCAGCTATGAAGGCGATACGGTAGACGGCTTGCGCCACGGAGACGGGAAGCTGTACCTGGATGGCAAGCTCTGGTACGAGGGAAGCTTCGTCCGCAATAAGCTGGACGGAGGCGGACGGCTGTATGTGAACGGCCAGCTGCGTTATGAAGGCGGGTTTGTCCAGGACCAGCCGCAGGGCCGGGCGACGCTGTACCGGGCGGACGGCAACGTCTATGAAGGTGAATTCAGGCAAGGGCAGCAGACGGGCGAAGGAACATTGTACGATGCGCGCGGACAAGCCCGCTACCATGGCGACTGGCGCAACGGATTAATGGACGGCAAGGGTCAGGTGTTTGACGAGTCCGGCAAGATGACTTATTCCGGCGAAATGAAGCAAAATCGGCAGGAGGGCTACGGCGTTGCCTATGTGGACGCGACCAGCGAGCTGAGCACGATTTTGACGGGGCCGGGTGCGTCCAGCCGGGTGAAAGCTTACGAAGGCCAATGGGTGAACAATGTCCGTTCCGGCGCAGGCAAATCATTCGACAAAAAAGGAAATCTGGAGTACGTCGGCGGCTGGAGCCAGAATAAAAAGGACGGCGACGGCTTTACCTACAAACGCAGCCTGCTCACCTGGGTTGTGAAAAATGATAAAAATGAGCTGGTTCCCGAAGAAAAAGATACGACCGAGCTGAAGGCGTCCCGCTACCGCAACGGCGTGCTGATTGATCAGCAGCCTGAAGGATATTTGTACACCGGAGAGATGCTGTCTGACGGAACGCCGCACGGCACAGGCATTATGTATTACGATATCGGCACGCGCAAGGCGACGGCACAAGGTACAGTAACCGAATCGCCGATCTATTATGAGGGGCAGTTTGACCAGGGACGCCTGACCGGAACCGGGCAGCTGTTTAATAAGCAAGGATGGCTTGTCTATGAAGGCAAGGTGGAAAACGGCAAGCGAAGCGGCCGGGGCAAAAGCTACGAAAATGGCGTTCTCGTCTACGAAGGCGAATGGTCGGCTGACCAGATGTCCGGCTTGGGCCGCCGCTATACGTACGACAAATCGTTTACGGGCCCGACATTTACAGGCAGCTCGTCCTTCCTGATGCACGAGGGCCGCTTTGCCGCCGACAAGGAAACGGAAATGATTGCGGTGTACCGCCAGTATGGACAATTTAAGGACGGGCAGGCGGAAGGCTACGGCGCCGTCATGCTGCTCCACGACTATAAAAACGAAAGCGGCCCCAAGTCGCTCGACAAAGACCAGGGTTCCGCCTGGCTTATTTACGAAGGCGAGTTCAGCAGCGGTCTGCGCAAGGGACAAGGCAAGCTGTATGAAAACAATACGCTGGTGTATCAGGGCGAGTTCAATAACGGCGTTCGTGAAGGCGAAGGACAAGCGTATGAAGACGGCCGACGGTTTGTCGGGACGTTTAAGGATGATCTGAAGCAGGGCCCGGGTAAATTGTATGATGCCTTTGAAACGCTCCGCTTTGACGGTATGTACGATAAAGGCAAGAAAAACGGCTTCGGACGGCTGTTCACCGAAAACGGCGTGTTGTCTTACGAAGGCCAGTTCAAAAACGACTGGCGGCACGGCTATGGCAAGCTGTTCGGCAATGACGGCAAAACGCCTTATTACCAGGGCGAATTCCGTGAGGACAAAACGCTCAGCCAATATTTAGATGATCAGAAGAAAAGTAACCCATAAGGAGGTACGGCTATGACGATCAGAAAACCGGCCGTTGCGCTGTTTCTGCTGCTGTCGCTGGCACTGCTGTTTGTGACGTGGACGCGTGTCGAAGCAGCGGCGGGCGGGACGGATGCAGCGGGCGCTTATTCCGTCAGCGAGGTGACGTACAGCACCAGGCTGCTGTCGCTGACGACGTCGCCGGAGCTGAATCTCGGCTTCTCGCCATCCCGGACGAGCTACAGCGTCTCCGTCCCGACTTCCACGAGCCGCGTTACATTGTGGCCAACGGCGGAATCCAGCTCGGCCACGGTCACCATCAGCGGCAACGTCGTCGGCAGCAGCGGCTATCAGGTCGAATTGTCTAACGGCAGCAATACGATCGTGGTAGCTGTCGCGGCCCCCGGCTCATCGCCAACGTTTTACACGCTGGAAATTTTACGGACAGGCGGCTCGATTGATGCGGCGCTGAGCAGCTTGTCGTACAGCATAGGACGGCTGTATCCGTCCTTTGACCCGGACACGACCGAATATACGCTTTATGTAGACTATCCGGCAGAATACGTGTCGATTACCGCCTTCGTCCGCGCCCGAGGACTGGCCACCTTGGCTTACAACGGCGTCAAATTTCCGAACGGCACTACCATCGTAAACTCGAAGCCGCTGAAAACCGGCGCAACGACACTCGTCATCACGGTCACCGCGCAAAATGAAAACACCCAGGACTACACGATCACGATCAAGCGCGGCGACCAGTTAAACATTACCGTACCTAACGGCAGCAGCGGCACCTTCGATGTTCAGCCGATTGCCAGAGCGAATACGGACCGGCTCATCGAGCCTTTCGGCATCAAGCAAGTGCAGGTCCAGCTTGCCCTCGCTCCTTACAAAGCGGCGCTGCAAGCAAAAGGCGAGGAGCCGGTAACCATTGACGGCACGTCCAGCCAGCCGCGTCCGCATCTGGTCGCTCAAATTTTGCCGGAGCTGTGGAAGGCGGCTGGCGACTATGCCAAAACGCTGCTCATCCAAACCAATCAGCTCGACATCGCGCTCAAGCCCAATGCGCTGCCCCAAACTACGGTAGACGCGGCGGTCGATCTGACCGTGAAATCGGTCGAGCTAGCCTCGCGTGATGAATACGCTGCGGTCCCAGCTTCTGCCGACCGCGTCATCGGCGCCTTCGAGCTGAGGCTGGAATCGGTAGGCAAGGATACCGCACGCTGGAGCACGCCGCTGACGCTGGCACTGAAGCTTGATCCGCACAGCATCAAGCAGGCGGCCAAGCTGGGCGCTTACCGGTATGATCCAGCCGCGCGCACATGGACGTTCCTGGGCGGCGAGCTGAAAACCGGCAATCGGCTGGAATTTCGGGCGAGCGAGCTTGGCCTGGTAGCTGTCTTTGAAGAAAACCGTTCTTATACGGACATCGGCGGCCATTGGGCCGAGCCCATCATTACCATTATGACAGCCAAGCAAATTGCTGGCGGCGTCGGCGAAGGCCGGTTTGCTCCGAACGAGCAAGTAACACGGGCTGAATTCGCGTCTATGCTGGCGCGGGCGATGGAGCTGCAGCAGACAGCAGCCGTTCCCTTTCCGGACGTGCCAAGCGACGCCTGGTACCGATATGACCTTGCCAAAGCGCTGTCAGCCGGACTGATCGAAGGCACCGACAGCGGGTCATTTCTCCCGCAAGCGACTATTACCCGCGAGCAAATGGCTGCCATGATGATGCGCGCCTACAGCTTGAAGACCTCCATCAAGCAGCAAGATATTTTACTGCCGCCCGGCGTGAAATTTACCGATGAGGAGGACACGTCGGCATGGGCTTACCGGAGTGTCCGGCTGGCCGATGCGGTCGGATTGATGAATGGTTCGCCGGACGGCGCGTTTTATCCGAAGCAAACCGCGACACGTGCCGAGGCGGTTGCCGTGCTGTATCGACTGATGAATAAAGTGATGCCTTCCTGATTCCGGCATCCGGCCGCCAGTCACTGCGCTGTCCTTCGTGAAATGGAGGACAGCTTTTTTTACAGCTAACATTACACCCGCGGAATGACGAAAATAATACATAGCGATAGCCGCAACGGCTTGCCTGACCGCGCCTAACCCGACTTGCCAGAACTTACACAAAGGGGCGATTTACCATTGCGATGGGGACAGCGCAAACTGCGGATCATACGAATCCGTCTCATCTACCTGATCACCGGGCTGGTTGTTGCTTCCATGCTGGGAACCACTTGTATACAAACCGCGATTGGCTTTAAGTCCGACATGCAGTCGCTTTCTCAAATGACGCTCGACTTGAATCGGGTTACTGCCGCCAAGATGAGCGCGACGATCGACTCGCTGTTTATGTCGATGCATGCAAGCTTGAAGGCCGCCGCCAATTCCTTGACGCAGCAGACGCTGGAGGATCATATGCTGACGAGGCAGCTGGAGCTGATGAGGGAAAGCGGGGGCTACTTTGATTCGCTGTTTACAACAGATACGAACGGGACTATTGGGCATGCCGTGCCCGCCCCGTTCGATCTGATGCTGATGGGCCAACAGACAGCGCAGGATACCATTCAGCATTCCCTTGTGCTGCGCAGTCCCTATGTATCCCGGCCTTATCCCGGTCAGCTGCCCGGACAAGTTATGCTGATGATGACGAATCCGCTCTTCGACAGCAACGGCCGTTTTACCGGACTCATTGGAGGCACTGTGACCTTGCAGCTATCCAATATCATTAACAGCTTCCTGAGTGTGCCTGTAACCACTCCATCCGAATCGTACGTCTATCTGATTGACGGCAACGGCCATCTGATCTATCATCCGGAGCCGGATCGACTCTGGGACGATGTGACCGCTAACAAAGTGGTGCAAAAGCTGCTGCAGGGTCAAAGCGGTAGCAGTGAAGTCATTAATACACGCAACATCCGGTATTTGGCCGGCTATGCAACCATCATCCAGCCTGGCTGGGGAGTTGTCGTGCAGTCTCCTTACGAAGACATCTACCAGGTTGCCTTGCAAACCGCGAAACGGCAAATTTTGTATTCGCTTCCTTTTTGGCTTGTGTTTCTGCTGGCTGCCATTTTGCTTGTGCGTATGCTCTCCGTGCCGTTTATGGTGCTGTCCAAGGCAGCGGAGCAAATTGCCAAAGGACAACGGGTAAGCGAGCCGCCGTTCCGCAGCCATTGGAATACAGAAGCGAATCAGTTGACCCATACGATTATGCTTGCGATGCAGGTGCTGCAGGAACAGGCGGAGCAGTATGCTGCGCAGGCGCAGACCGATGCACTAACCGGCCTGACGAATCGGCGGATGATGGACTCCTACACCGGCTTATGGGTGAAGGAACAGCGAGCCTTCCGGATGCTGGCGATTGACATCGACCGATTCAAAGCGGTAAATGACACGTACGGCCATCAAGTCGGGGACGAGGTGCTTCGGATGCTGGCCGCCCGCATGCTTGCGGCTGTGGAGGACCGTGCGGTATGCTGCCGGTATGGGGGGGAAGAGTTTGTCGTCCTGCTGCCGGATACGACTGCCGAAGAGGCGTTGCAGATTGCTGAGCGCATTCGCAGCTCGATGGCGGCCTCACCCGGTCCAACAGGCAAGCCAGTCACGGTGTCGATCGGCATCGCCAGCTTCCCGTCCGACAGCGACAATATTCAGGAGCTGTTTCAATTCGCTGACCGCGCTCTGTACCAGGCCAAGCAATTGGGCCGCAATCGGAGCATCATGCACGGCCAGTCAGCGGACAACTAAGGCTGCAGCCGCTAAAGCCAATTAACGGATACAGAAAAAAGCAGCATAACCAACAGATGCGATAGTTGATGCGGGAGGCCGGTCATCCCGTGCTTCCGCTCCACATGCCGTGCATGCCGGTTGGTTTGCTGCTTGTTTTCGCATGCGTACATGCCTATCCCGAAGTCGAAAAGCGCCCCCTGGCTAACAGACAGCTGCTCCGCCTGCAAGCACAGCTATCATTCTCCGGCCAAGGCGCGCTTCTGACACCCTCATTCGTTACGGCTGGCTTTGCCCCGCCTGTGCAGCGGCTGCGGCTCCAATTCCAGTTCCATTTCCTGCTCCAGCTCCTGCTTCAACTCCTGTTCCAGCCCCAGCAGCGGCTTCGCCTCCGCCCGCTTGAAGCTGGTACATCCGGTAGTAGCGCCCCTGCAGCCGCATCAGCTCGTCATGGCTGCCGCGCTCGACAATTTCACCCCGGTGCAGCACCAGAATGAGATCCGCTTCGCGGATCGTGGACAACCGGTGTGCGATAATAAACGTCGTCCGTCCGGCACTGACAACCCGCAGCGCCTCCTGGATCAAGCCTTCCGTCTCACTGTCGATGCTGGCCGTAGCCTCATCAAGTATGAGAATGGCCGGGTCGAATGCGAGCGCACGCGCAAAGGAAATCAACTGGCGCTGTCCGGCCGACAACGTGCTGCCACGCTCGACGACAGGTTCGTCGTACCCGCGCGGGAGCTGTTCGATAAAGGGGGCTGCGCCGACATCGGTCAGTGACTGTCGGACCATCTCCGGCGTAATCCGCTCATTGTATAAGCTGACATTAAACTTGATGTCTCCGGCAAACAGGAACGGGTCCTGCAGCACAATTCCCATATGCTGACGCAGCGCCTGCTTAGACATCTGCTGAATATCGCGCTCATCAATGCGGATTTGTCCTTCCGTCGGATCGTAGAAGCCGAGCAGCAAATTCATAATCGAGCTTTTTCCGGAACCGGTATGACCGACCAGGGCAACCGTCTCGCCTTTCTTCGCTTCAAATGAAATATGGCGCAGCACAGTTTCACCCGGCTTGTAGGCAAAGGTTACATTGTCAAATACCACACGCCCCTCCGGACGCGGCGCAGCAGCGCTTGCAGCCACCGGCACAGCCGTCTCTCCCGGCTCCTCATCCAGTAGCTGAAACACCTTCTCTGACGATACAACCGCACGCTGCGCATTCATCAGCTGATCGAAAATGCCGATAATCGGCTGGAAAAACCGGCCTAGATATTCAATAAACGCGTAAAACACGCCAAATGAAATCGACGTTTGCAGCGATTGTCCGCCGAAATACCACACGGTACAGGCGGTAAACAACGCGCCGATCAAGCCAGTGAAGTTTCGCGAGGACAACGAAAACACCCGCATGTTTTTAATGTTGCTGATGTAGCGGTCCTCATTCAGCGTCTCGAATTCCTTCATGCGGCTTTTCTCCTGCCGGAACGCCTGCAGGATTGGCATAACCGCAATGGATTCACTGATCATGGCATTCATATCGCTCAGCCTTGCACGCATGACGGAGACATATTTTTTCGTGTACTTGAGATGTACGGCCATCACAACCGCAAACAACGGCAGGAACAGGAGCGTAATCAGCGCCAGCTGCACATCAAGAATAAACAACGCAATATAAATCCCGATAATCGTGATCGAGCTGACGACAAAGGTCGCCATAAAGCTGATAAATAAATCCCGCACCGCTTCGGTATCATTCGCAATCCGCGAGACGACTTGACCGATCGGGGTGTTATCGAAGTAGCGCACCGGCAGCCGCTGGATATGCTGCATCAAGTCCATCCGCATCTGCTGAATCATCCGCAACGCGGTCGCCTGCAGCGTGTAGCTTTGGACAAAGTGAAGCAGGCTGCCAGTGATCAACAGTGCAACGTACAGCCCCAGCAGCCGGAATGCCGGCCCAATATCGTGCTGATAAAACAAGGCCGTTTCGACGGCGGTCAGCTTGCGGGCCGAAACCTGGTGGCCGGTCTGATCGCCATTCCCGACCCGGCCGAGCAGCACAGCCTCGCCGGACGCATCCGCCTCCCGCTCCACCGACCAGCTCACTTCATCGCCGGACGGAGCGTTCACCAGATACATGCCGGCGCCGATCTGCACGATGCGGGCATCCCTGCCCCCGGCAAACGGATCGTTCTGGAACGTTTTACCCGCCGTGTAGGCATCCATCCAATCCGAACGGATGTACACGGAATCTCCGAATTCGACCCGCTTCACCTCAGCGAGCCCCGGATCACTGCCTGCTTGCTGACCCGGCAGCGCGGCAGTCTTGTCAAACTGCTTCCACGGCAGCGCGATGCTGCCGATATGGCGGTCAATCATCGTCTTGGCCAGATACGGCCCGGCCAGCTCCGCGCCAACAGCCAGACAGAGCACCACCAGCGCGGCGGCAATCCGGTATTTGTACGCCAGCGTATAACGGAGCAGCCGCCGGATTACCGACGTTTTGACCTTGGGATTGTCTTTCATCGACCCTGTGCTCCTTCCCTTCAACCCTCGTGAAGTGCGGCTTAGCCCGTTGAATCCAGCAGCTTCGCTTCCATCTGCTGCCGGTCGAACTGCTCGCGGTACCAGCCGTTCAGCAGCATCAGCTGCTCATGATTGCCCTCTTCCATCATTCGCCCTTCCTCCAGCACAATAATCCAGTCGGCATGCATCACCGCCGATAGCCGGTGGGAGGCGATCAAGGTCGTCTTTCCCGCCCGTTCGGCGCGAATACTGCGAAGGATGGCGCTTTCGGTTCTGGCGTCAACCGCCGACAACGAGTCGTCCAGCAGCAATATTTCCGGATCGGTCAACAGCGCCCGGGCAATACTTACCCGCTGCTTCTGACCGCCTGACAGCATGACGCCGTTTTCGCCGACAATCGTCTCAAGACCTTGCGGCAGATGCCGCACATCCTCGGCAAAGGACGCCATGGCAATCGCACGAGCCAGCTCCTCGTCTGTCGCCTCCGGCTTGCCGAGCTTGATGTTCGCTTTGACCGTCTTCGACAGCAGCAGATGCTCCTGGGACACGTAGCCGACCCATTGGCGGATACGCTCGGACGCCAGCCGCTCAACCGGTATACCGGATAACAAAACCGTCTCCGGCTCTGTCGGATAATAGCGCAGCAGCTGCTTGAGCAAGGTGCTTTTGCCGCTGCCTGTGCGTCCGACGACTCCGAGCGTCTGGCCGCGGGCCAGCTTAAACGATACGCTGCTCAAGCTGTCATAGGAAGCATCCGGATAACGGAAGGTCAGCGAGCGGAACTCAATTCCTTCCGGAGCTGTCACAACAGCCGCTTCGGCAGGGTCCTGTACATCCGCTTGCTGGGCCAGGCTGGCCGTCAGCCGGTCTACCGAGGCGCTGCCGCGCTGCAGCACGTTGACAAATTCGCCGAACGCAATCATTGGCCAGATCAGCATGCCAAGATAAATATTAAAGGAAACAAGCTGCCCGAGCGACAGCTCGTTATGAAAAACCATATACGCGCCATAGCCATTGCCGATCGCAAAGCTCAATCCGACAATGGATGAAATGACCGGGTGAAACATCGCATTAATAAACGCGACACGCCGGTTTTTCTCCATCACATCGGTTGTCACCCGGCGGAACGCTTCCAAATCATGCGGCTCCTGCACATAAGAGCGGATGACCCGCAGCCCGGAGATGGATTCAAGCGCCTGACTGTTCATGGTGCCGAAGGCAGCCTGGGCCGCAATAAACCGCTTGCGCATCTGTCGGCCAAGCACGCCGATCAGCAGCGACACAAACGGCAGCGGAATAAGCGCCACCAGCATCAGCTTCCAGCTGATGACGGTAATCATCGTGATGGTCACCACCAGCGTTCCGACAATCGTATTAACCAGCGTCATGACGCCATAACCGGCAGTCTGACCAATCGCCACAATATCATTAGTGGCCAGCGCCATCAGTTCTCCCGTACTGTTCCGCTGGAAAAACGACGGCGTCATCCGCAGCAGATGCGTCAGCAGCCGCGTGCGCAGCAGCCGCTCCAGCAGCGAAGAATTGCCGAATAGCGTTGTAATCCAGATGTATGTCATCACATACAGCAGCACGGCCAGACCGATCAGCAGCCAGACGCTGCTTTGCAGCTCGGCGGATGTCAACGTCCCGGTCCGGATGCGGTCGATGACCGTTCCGATCATTTTCGGCGGAATAATGTTCAGCACGCTGACCGCCGACATCAGTACAATCGCCAGCAAGTACCAGCCCCAGCGGGCACGAAAAAACCACAATAATTGCCTGATAAAGGCCATACGACGCTCCTCTCTTCCTTGTTTGCAGCCAGCAGCCTGCAGCTCAGCAGGCTCTGGAAGTACAAGTACATTTGTTCGCATACCTTCTACTATATCACAAACTTTCCAGCCTGCCACCGGATTTTTTCCTTGGCAAGAGAGCTTTCCATCAGCAGCTCAGGACAGACGTGCATGTACGGCCCTCCATGCCCTTCCAGCGGCCGTTCCCCGCCGCCTACAAGCCGCCGAGCTTGGACCATAACACAGCCAGTACAGCCGCTACCGCAAGGGAGGGCAGCAGGTTGGCCACTTGAAGCTTGCGCAGCTCCAGCAAATTGATACCGACACCGATAATCAAGATGCCGCCGACCGAGGTCAATTGCGCGATCACCGTTTCCAGCAGCGTCGGCTCCAGCAATGAAGCAATCCACGAGGCGCCAAGCGTAATCCCGCCCTGATACAGCAAAATCGGCAGTGCCGAAAACAGCACTCCGACGCCCATTGTAGATGCAAAGACCACCGACAACAGCCCGTCCATTAATCCTTTCGTATATAGGATGACATGGTTGCCGCGCAGCCCGCTATCGAGCGAGCCGAGAATCGCCATCGCCCCGATGCAGTAAACGAGGGTCGCGTTGACGAAGCCCTCCGCCAGCCTGCCCCTGACCTGCTCGCCGCAGCCCTTCGTTCCGGCCCTTGCAGGCAATCTGCTAACAATGGCGTACACGAGCCGCTCCAGACCTTGTCCAAGCTGCTCCAGCCTCCGTTCCAGCCTGACCGCTTCGCCGAGCAGCCCTCCGATCGTCAAGCTGAGCACCACCAGCAAAAACTGATGCGACTTGAGCGCCATCGACACGCCCAGCGCGATCAGCGACAAGCCGATGCCATGCATCAGCGTCTGCTTCATGCTGTCGCTCATTCGGCCAATCAGCAGGCCAATCGCACTTCCGGCAACAATCGCCGCCGCATTCACTAAAGTTCCCCACAATATCACCGTTCAGCACATTCTTTCCTTGAAATTAGGCTATTATCATACCGCGGCGTCTAAGCACGTCTATCGCAACGTTTCTTCTGCCGACTCCCACTCCAATCCGCTCCGCTCAGCCGGCTCCGCTACATTGTTCGCTGAAATGACTTGTGCCAGGCAAGCAAGCTAAGTCCGGCCAGCACGGCCATGTACAAGTAAATCCCGTAAGCAAACCAGGTCGCCGCGAAATGAAGCCCGATAAGTACGCCGAGCAGCAGCAGCAACGGAATAATTTTGAGGCTGTCGGCTTGCTTCACGCCAAACGGTTGAGTGAACGGCAGCTTTTTGTCCAGCATAAGCCAGCATAACACGACATAAAGACAAGAGCTAAGCAAAATGACGAGCAAGTCCGGAATGACCCGGACACCAAACAATAGCGCGAACAGTACGCTAACTCCGGTATACACCGGAGCATACAGCTGGACCATGAACGCTTTCAGCGTTCCCTTGAAAAAAGGAGCCGAGCTGCTGAGCGGCGCTGCCTGGAACAGCCATGCGGCCTTATCATTCGCCGAATACCGCAGCAGCATCACAACAGACGGAATAACAAGCATAGAGAAGTACGCCGTCAAATAGGAATGTCCGGTTGCAATCTGGGACCAGCCGCCTTCACGCAAGCCGCTCAACAGAAACAGAAACGGGAACGCAATCGAGAAGCCCAGCGACGGATATACCCGCAGCTTGAATTCGCGCTCATTGCGCATCATGGCGGACGCGAATTGAAAGAAGCTGCGTTCCTCCCGGCTCCGGCAAATAAGCTGTCCGGCCCGCCGCATCCACTGACCAGCTACCTTCTTTCGCCCTGCTCCCTGGTTGGAAAGCTTCTGCAAGCCCCGTTCGAATGCGGGCATCAGCCAAATATAAAGCAGCAGCAGAGCAAGCGGGGCAAGCAGCACCAGCAGCGAGAAAGCCGTGACGTATCCCCCGCCGCCTTGCCCAAGCAGCAGTTCAAACGGTGCAGCGAACCAGAATGGCGGGACGAGCAGCTGCCACCAGGCTGGCATAAGCTGGAAGCTCAACAAGCTGGAAAATTCAAACGAACGGATTGCGAGCTGATAGCCGACCGTCAGCGTAATCGTCATCATAATCTGCACATAGTTGATCATATCCTTAAGCTTCTCGCCGTCGAAAAAACGTAAGATAACAAAATAAGACAACGCCGTCAACCCGATAATCAGCACATCCAGCAGCATGATTTCCAGCAAAAATAGGGCCAGAAACCCGACGCCATGTCTGAGCGTGCCCGCAACAAGCGGGGCCAGCGTCAGAGCCGCCGTCAAAAAACCGAGATACAAGCCGACATGAATCGCCTTGGCCGTATTTACGGTTCGCGGCGTAATCGGCCTGGCCAACAAAATCGGCTTGTCGCGGATATCAAGCAGTACCGTCGAAAAATCGCTGATCATCGCGGTCATCAGCATAAACAACAGCACGCTGAATACAAGCGTCATCTGGAACATATAGTTATCGCCCAATATAATAAGCGGGACTGTAATCAGCCCCATTAACGCATACATCCAAAGCGACTTGAAGAAATGATTTTCTTCCTTCTCAGCGGCTTCCTTCTTCCGAGACTGATTAAACATCGTCGGTATGCGACGGCGATCCATCGTCAGCTTAACCTGCAAAATTTTGCGCAGCATCGTATAGTCCACGCCCAATCGTTCGAACAGAGGCCGAAGCAGGTCCAATACACGCAGCGTTCGGTAATCGCGCATCGCTAGTCCTCCTGTACGATGGAGACGAACTTTTCAGCAATTTGTTTATGCTCATGAAAGCCGGTCAGCTGGTTGAAAATCTCCTCCAGCGTTCCTTCCCGCGATTGCTGACGCAGCTCATCAAAGCTGCCGTCCGCGGCGACCTGCCCCTCATGAAGCAGGATAATCCGGCTGCTGATTTTCTCAACAACCTCCATAATATGGGATGAATAAAAGATCGTTTTGCCTTGTGCAGACAGCTGCGACAGCATCTCCTTGACGATCATCACACTATTGGCATCCAACCCGCTTAACGGCTCGTCGAAAAATAGCAAATCCGGGTTATGCAGCAAGCTAGAGATCAGCAGCACCTTTTGACGCATCCCCTTGGAGAAGGAAGCGATCCGGCTATGATACCGGGCTTCCAGTCCGAATATTCCCATCAGCCTTCTGGCCTTATCATCGGCCAACTCGCGGCCCACCCCGTACAGTTCTCCGACAAAGGTCAGATATTCGCTGGCCGTCAAGCTGTCGTACACCTCCACAACCTCCGGCACGTACCCGATTTTACGCTTGTATTCCGTATGTCCATCGGCGATATCGCGTCCAAAAATTCGCACCTCGCCCGTATAACCTTGCACGAGACCCAGCATAATTTTGACGGTGGTGCTTTTGCCTGCGCCGTTCGGCCCGATATATCCGATGATTTGCCCCGGGTACACATCCAGATCAATTCCTTTGAGAATATAGCGATCCTCGTATTTCATCCGCAGCTCGCGCAGCGACAATACCGGTTCAGTTGTAAGCTCCATCATACTTCACCCGTCTCTCTGATTTTCGTCCAGACATAACCCCCATATTGTACCATGCTGTACTTGCCCGGTCTAACCAGGCAAGCCGTTTTATGATACGCTAGAGTCAGGAAAGCGGGGTGACCAGACTGATTTGGAAAAAGCTATATTCGGAATATTTACTGATCCCGCGCGCGTTCCGGCTGCTTGTCTTGTGGGGCTGGATGGCGGTCTTCTTCTATGTCGGCTTTCGGTTCGACTGGTTCATCTGGTGACTCGCTCCTGCCGGAGCTGTTCACCCCCCTAAACGCTGCGGATAACCCGGCTGCTCCTGCGGCATACTACTAAGCGACTTGCAAGCGACAAGGAGGCAGCCGGAGCATATGGCCGAGAATAAAAACATGCAGCCCGTTTCGGGCGAAGAAGTCGAAACCGACGGCATTTATGAAAATGAATGGGGCCGTGAGGAAACGTTAAAACGCGGGGATGAATTTCCTTACGATCCCGTGATGGGTCAGACAGAGTGGGAGCTGGCAAGCTTGCCGCTAGAAAGCCAGGAAAATGAGCTGTATCAGGATACAAAGCCCGACACGAAAAAAAGGTTACATCTGAACCTCGGCACCAAGGAGCAGGAGGATTAAGCCCGACTACGTCTCCATCCGCTTACCGAAATAGGTACTCGCAGACAAAAAACAACCTTCTCTTTCACCCCTCAAGGTGAAAAAGAAGGTTGTTTTCATCTGTGCAAGCTTTCAATCCGTTCAGGACCGGCGGTCGGGCTTAGTCCGCATTCATAATTTTGATCAAATTCGTGGAGCCCGACTTGCCGACCGGGACGCCGGCGGAAACGATGACCAGATCGCCGCTTTGGACGATACCGGTCCGTTTGCCATTGGTGATCGCAGAAGCGAACAGCTCATCCGTCGTTTCTACCGGATCGCCCAGCACCGGCGTAACTCCCCAAACCAGGCTCAGACGACGCAGCACGTGAACGTTCGGAGCGACTGCGACAATCGGAGCGCTTGGACGATATTTAGCTACCATCCGCGCCGTAAAGCCGCTCTCCGTTGACGTCACAATAGCCTTCGCCTGCAGCTCCAGCGAGGAGCTGACGACAGCCTGGCTAATCGCTTCCGTCACATTCGTTTGCTGCAAAGCGGCGCGCTTCGCAAACATCTCGCGGAAATTCATCGACGCCTCCATCCGGCTGGCGATCGACGCCATCGTGCGTACCGATTCCAGTGGATATTTACCGGCGGCCGTTTCCCCGGACAGCATAACGGCATCGGAGCCGTCCAATACAGCATTGGCGACGTCGCTTGCTTCGGCGCGGGTAGGACGCGGATTCGACTGCATCGAATCAAGCATGTGGGTCGCCGTAATGACCGGCTTGCCTGCCAGATTGCTCTTATGAATCATCTGCTTCTGAATATGCGGCACTTCTTCAACCGGCACCTCGACGCCAAGATCGCCGCGCGCGACCATCAGGCCGTCCGACGCTTCCAGAATCGCATCCAGCTCATCGACGCCCTCCTGGTTTTCGATCTTGGAAATAATCTGAATATGTCCCGCGCCCAGCTCCTCCAGCAAACGGCGGATTTCCAGCACATCCTCGGCTTTCCGTACGAACGAAGCCGCGACAATGTCAACGCCTTCCTCCACGCCGAAGCGAATATGCTCGACATCGCGCTGTGTGACGCCCGGCAGCGACGTTTGGGTTCCCGGCAGGTTCACGCCTTTGCGCGGCTTGATAACGCCGCCGTTCAGGATGCGGGTATGAATTTCCGTGCCTTCGATCGTTTCCACGTTCAGCTCGATTAATCCGTCATCCAGCAAAATGCGCGTCCCCGGCTTGACGTCCTTGGTCAGGTCCGCGTAGTTGACCGCGATCCGCCGCGCGTCGCCTTCGATCAGCTCCGTCGTCAGCGTCAGGCTGTCCCCCGTCTCCAGCATATACGAGCTGTCCTTCAGCTTGCCGATCCGGATTTCCGGACCTTTAATATCAAGGAGCACCGCTACCGGCCGACCGGTGTCGCGCTCCGCCTCACGCACCTTCAAAATGCGCTGGCGCTGCTCATCCAAGTCGCCATGCGCCATATTTAACCGCGCCACGTTCATTCCCGCCAGGATCATTTCTTTCAGCACCGGCACGTTGTCACAAGCTGGACCCATTGTACATACAATTCGTGTTTTCGGTAAGTTGGACATAGGTTGATTCCCTCCGTATTCAAGCTTTCACGCTCACGTTGTCGATGTCATTGTACTGCGCGGGCCAAGGATTGACTATGAAATATAGCACTTAACATGTAAGATAGTATGATACGAACAGCCTGATCGAGCAGGATAAACCATCTAAGGAGGGAACCCGATGCTGACCATCCGATCGGTCACTCATCATGCCGGAACCGTGCCCTGGTTCGAAGAAAGCGGCCCGGAAAGCGGCGTCTGGTCGCTCATTGTTGTCGGCTACGGCAAATGCGTCTACTGGATCGAGGAAGTCAAGATATTGCTGGAGAAAGGGGAGGCGCTGCTGATCCCGGCTGGCACACGCTTCTACGGCAAAAGCATTCCGTCGCTGTCCCACGAGAAATATGTCGTGACCTTCATCCCCTGGAGCTGTCTGCTTGTCGCAGACTCGGCAGATGCAGCCGGTAAACCAGCGCCGCTGCCTATGCTGTCAGCTGCGCTGAACGGCCAGCTTCAGCTGCGCCCCGGCCCGTCCGACCTGCTGCTCAGCCGGCTGCAAACGATGCACCAGGACTGGACGGAGCGGCTCCCCTACCGGGAAGTGATGGCCCAGGCGCTGCTGCTGGAAATGCTAACCCTGCTCAACCGGGAATGGGACCGCGGGCCGCATTCCTCCGTCAGGTACAGCTTGGCCGAGCAAATGAAAGCCTACATCAAAATCAATTACCGCCGCAAGGTGACCAAGGACGAGCTGGCGGCCGCCACCGGCAAAAGCCCCAATTACTGCGCGGCCCTTTTCCGCGAGCTGACGGGCCAAACGATCAGCGAATATGTCCATACGACACGGATCAAGGTTGCGCTTTCCATGCTGCGTCACTCCCGGTTGACCGTCGCAGACATCGGGGAGCAGGTCGGCTATGCGGACGCTTCGTATTTTCACCGGATTTTCCGGCGTCTGACCGGCCACCCGCCGAGCTTTTACATGCGCGAACGCGAGGAGCCGCAAGCTTAACGGCAGTTGGCCTTCACCTGCACTTGCCCTAAATTTGATTTAAACTTAAATCGACAAGTAACAACAAAGAGAATAAAATAAAAGGAGGTTTGTTGGACCGTCGGGGCAACCCGGCTTCAGTCTGGAAGGAGGGTACTGCTACTAGACAAAATATCCAAAAACAAATTCTAAAGGTACAAAAACTTCATCAACGAATTTCTAATGCTCGAGAAAATCATGTTAACCAGACGGTTAATATAATTGTAAAGCAAAAACCACGCTACATTACAATTGAAGATTTGAATGTTAGAGGGATGATGAAGAATCGGCATTTAGCAAAAGCGGTGGCTCAACAATGTTTCCATCAATTCAAAACAAAACTAACAGCAAATGCGTTGGTAATGGAATTGAATTAAGAGTAGCTGATCGTTTCTATCCATCCAGTAAACGATGTTCAGGTTGCGGACACAAAAAAGTTGACTTGAAACTCTCAGATCGAATTTATGTCTGTGATGGATGTGGTCATGTAATGGATCGAGATATGAACGCCGCTATTAACTTACAAAATGCTAAGGTGTATAAAATCGCATAAACAAGCGAATATACACATGTACCGATGGCTAGTCGGGAATTTACGCCTGTGGAGTGTTAAACAAACTGTAGTAGCATGTAGTATGCAAAACAGAACACAACGAAACAGGAAATATCTCGATGTGGATAATGTAGAATTTATTATGAATATATTTGTCCATATTTTGAGTAGCAGAACTATGATTTGAACATATCGGATCTATGGATTCCCTTGTTTGCTTACGTACTGCCTCTGCTCATTTTTTTCTATATGGGCATGGACGTGCTGCTGCGCAACCCGCGTAAAACGGAGCACCGGCTGGTCAGCTTGACCGTTTTATGCTACTTTCTGACGTTCCTTGAAGAATATATGCGTTACCAGTTGCCGATTTCGTATAGTTCGACACTCGCGGCCTTGTGGCTGTCCAACGTAGGCATTGCGATTCCGGGACTAGGGTTCCATCTGGCCGCTAAAATGGCCGGACTGGACAAGCGGCTGCCGCGCTGGCTGTATCCGTATGCTTTTCATCTGCCGCTGCTGCTGATTCCGGTCAGCTTCCTGAACAGCGGGCAGTTTATTTCGGCTCATGAATTCGTAGCAGTCGGCGTCTGGAAGGAGCCTGTCTACAATGTCTCGTATTATACCGCCTTGACCGTCAGCCTGCTGATCAGCTCCCTGTCGATTCCCGTGCTCATTCGGGGCGGCAAGCAGGCGGCAAGCGCCGAGCACCGGTTCATTTACAAGCTGATGATTATCGTCGTCATCGTCATGCTCGGCTGGATGGCGCTGTTCGGGTATGTCAGGTTCGGCGAGCTGCTGCCGCCTTACCCGTATTTGTACGGAGGGCTGGTTTGGTGCTTCATGCTGCGGCTGATCATGCAGAAGTATGACTTCCTCAATGCGAGCAGTCAACGCTATGAGAAGCTGTTTAACCTGAATCCGGCGGCCATGCTGCTGCTTGACATCGCCGGCCGAATCAAGGAAGCGAACCCGAGCGCCCGTCAGCTGTTTAACCCTATTGAGCTGAATCACACGAAGCCGGAGCTGTGGGCGAGCCCGGAGCTGCGGCTGCGGCTGGCGGACCAGCAGGAAATCCGCGAGCTGGAGACGACCCTGCAAGCCGGGGATAAATGCGAGGATGTGCTGATTGACGGCGATTATATTACGATCGACAATGAGCTTCATGTCGTTTTGATTATCCGTAATATTACGCTGCAAAAGGAGCACCAGCGGCAAATCGCCTTCCTCGCTTATCACGATCCGCTGACCCGCCTGCCGAACCGCAGGTATTTTTATGAAAAGCTGCCTGAAGCTATCGAGCATGCCCGGACAGACGGCCACAAGCTGGCTGTCATTCTTATCGACCTGGACAACTTCAAGGAAACAAACGACCAGTACGGTCATGATGCCGGTGATGAGGTGCTGCGCCATGCCGCACAATTGATCGGCGACTCGGTCGGGACTCGCGGGATCGCTGCGCGGCTGGGCGGCGACGAGTTTGTGCTGTTTATTCAAGCCGTTCCCTCCGAGAAATTCGTGCAGGACACGATCCGGGAGCTGGAGGCACGCTTTGAACAGACAGCGCTTCCTTTCGGAGGCAGGGAACTCGTGGTCGAGCTGAGCGTCGGATCCGGCCTGTACCCGGATGACGGACACGACGCGATCAGCCTGCTGCAGACCGCCGACAAAGCGATGTATCGGGCCAAACGGCAACGCAAAGAAGGACCGCCAACGACAGCAGTCCTTCCTGATTAGGTCAGCCAGAGCAATCTGGCCGGCCTTTTTTTAGCGACTTCCCGCTTGCGTTCTTACTTCCTGCCGTAATCCGCTTTAATTTCACCCCATGCCTTGGTGTCCCACTTGACGACCTCGTTCGGGTACGTATTTTGGCGCAGCCAGTGCTCCGCCCGGTCCACCAGGTCCCAAATCTCAGTGGTCGAAGCGTCGCGCGGCAGCGTCGAGGCTGCCGCCTTCTTGCGCACCCAGCTGATCGCTGTCATCGAGTCGCTGTAGACGGGAATGCTGCTGCCGATTTTTTTCAAATGCGCCAGCCCGTGTACAATCGCCAAAAACTCACCCATATTGTTCGTCCCCCGCGAGATCGGCGGATGCTGGAACACAATCTCACCTGTCCGGGTGTATACGCCCTTATATTCCACGATGCCGGGATTGCCGCTGCAGCCGACATCGACGGACAAGCTGTCCAGTTGGGCTTCGCCGGACGAACGGCCTGCGGCTCCGGCGCTGCTGCGGCTGCCTGCGGCAGTCTTCGCTGTTCCGGAAGCGGCCGCTTTGGCTGCTCCGAACGCCTTCTTCCATCCGGCCACGAACATCTGACGCGCCTCGGCTTCGCTTTCGTACGACTTGAACTTCGCCTGCGGGTAGCCGTTTGTTTGCTGCTGGCATTCCGCCCAGGTCGCATAGACGCCTGGCGAATGCCCCTCCCAGACGACATACCATTTCGATTTCGCCACCGGCTCGCCTCCCTTTCTACGTTTTCCAAGGTGCAGACCGCCTCACCGAGCCGCCTTGCAGCCGCACGGTTCGCTGATTACTCCCGCGCCCCCGCGCGTTCCTTGAAAAATTCGATAAAATAAGTGCCGTACTTGAAAAACTTCGCTTCGCCGACTCCCTTGATCTTGAGCATCGCCGCCGGGTTGGTCGGCATCACACCGCACATCTCGCGCAGCGTGCTGTCCGGAAACACGATATAAGGCGGGATGCCCTCGCGCTTCGCGATTTCCGAGCGCAGCCGGCGCAGCTCGTCGAACAGTTCGGCCTCCACATCCTTGACGGCGGGCGCTGCTGCCTGCTTGCGGATGCGCTGCACCACCTTCGCCTTCTCCGGGCCCAGCACCTCCGACGCCTTGGCGGCCAAGCTGACCGTCGGATATTTGCCCTCAGCCAGCTGGAGATAACCTTCCGCGACCAGCAGCTGGATCAGGTCCACAATCTCCTTCTCCGTCCGCTGCTTCATCAGTCCGTACGTGGTCAATTGGTCGAAGCCAAAATCAAGCACCTTCTTGCTGCGCGAGCCCTTCAGCACCGAAGCAACCAGCGTCACCCCGAACCGTTCCCGCATCCGGCGTACACAGGAGAAAATTTGCTGCGCCTCCAGCGTAATGTCCGTCAGCTCCATATCGGGGCTGGCACAGTTGCTGCACTGCCCGCAGTCCTGCTCCAGCTCGCCGCCGAAATACCGGACAATATACCGCTGCAAGCATTGTGCCGTATGGCAATAATCGGCCATCTGCTGCACGCGCCGGTATTCCTGCTGCTGCCGCTCCGGCGCAGCCACCGACTGCTCGATCAGAAATTTCTGGATCAAAATGTCTTGCGGGCTAAACAGCAGCAGACAGTCGCTCGGCTCGCCGTCACGTCCCGCGCGGCCGGCTTCCTGGTAATACGCCTCCATATTTTTCGGCATATTATAATGAATGACGTACCGGACATTGGACTTGTCGATGCCCATGCCAAATGCATTACTAGCAACCATCACCCGCACTTCGTCGTACAAAAACTGCTCCTGCGCCTCGGCGCGCTCCTTGTCCGTCATCCCGGCGTGATACCGTCCGGCCGCGACGCCCTGCTTTTTCAAATGTTCGCACAGCTGATCGACTTCCTTGCGCGTCGCCGCGTACACAATGCCCGCCTCATCCCGATGGTCGCGAATATAGCCGGTCAGCACATCGCGTTTATTTTCCCCTTTCACCACGGTGAAGGACAAGTTCTCGCGCGCAAAGCCGGTCACAAATACGCCAGCATCGTGCAATTGCAAATGACGGATAATGTCCGCCTGCACCTGATCAGTTGCCGTTGCGGTAAAGGCCGCGATCTGCGGCCGCCCCCGCAGCTGGGACACCAGCTCGCTGATCCGCATGTAGCTCGGCCGGAAGTCATGCCCCCACTGCGAGACGCAGTGCGCTTCATCGACCGCGACCATCGGCACCGTCAGCTCGGCCAGCAGGCCGAGAAACCGCTCCGACTCCAGCCGCTCCGGCGCCACATACAGCAGCCTGTATTCGCCGCGCGCCGCCTTGCGAATCCGCGTCTCCACCTGCGCGTACGACAGCGAGCTGTTAATGTAGGTCGCAGGCACCCCGATGCTGTCCAGCCCGTCCACCTGGTCCTTCATCAACGAAATAAGCGGCGAAATGACAATCGTCGTCCCGCCCATCAGCATCGCGGGAATTTGGAAGCAGATCGACTTGCCGCCGCCTGTCGGCATAATGCCGAGCGTATCCCGCCGCGCCAGCACACTTGCAATGACCGGCTTCTGCCCTTCCCGAAAATCGGGATAGCCGTAATATTTGCGCAGCAGCTCGCGCGCCTCGTCCATCGGCAGCTGGCCGTGCCGTTGCTCCGGCTGCCCGTAAGTCTCCTCCGGCGGCGCTTCAAATAATCCATTCCAATCCATCTATTTGACCACTCCCTCTGGCGTCACCGTTACCTCTACCACTATCTGTACCTGTCACCGTTACTTGATACCGGCATCATCGGCATCCATTCCCGTTAACCTGCACAGCAATTTATTCCACCCCGCAAAGCTGTCCTGCTTATCCTACTGTCAACTATACCTAAAATTAATAAAAAGGAAAACTATCCGCGACGAAACCCCGCTCGGGGACATTCAGCAACCTTGTTATACTTTCTTGCTAAAATGTCAAACATTCTTTACACTACAAACGATCGGCATGATCGAAAAAGGCGACTACGCGCCCTTCCATCGTGCTAGCGCTCAAATTTGCCGCCTTCCGGCTGCCTGTGAAAGACCTGTTTTATCTGGAATCGCTGGAAGAGCAGCATGCTTCGAAACCATTTGTTGTGGGAGGCGAACTGCGTATGTTATTTGCACAGCCGGAATGGGGAACGTTCTGGCAGTATGTTTTGTTGTTTCTGCTCGCGGCCGCACCTTGGCTGGAAGTATTTCTGGTGGTCCCTCTCGGCATCGCCTGGGGCTTGCAGCCGGTTGCCGTAGCGGTCACGGGCTTCGCCGGCAATTGGCTGCCTGTGCTGCTGATTGCGTTGTTTTTCCGGCAGTTCAACACGTGGCGAGCGCGTCGCCGGGCAATTAAGGAAGGCCGCGATCCTAATGAGCCTGCGCCGCAAGCTGTAGATGTAGAGGACGGAAGCTCCAGGAAAGGCCGCCGCGCCCGCGCCATCTGGGAGCGCTACGGAATTCCCGGACTGGCCTTGCTCGCCCCGGCGATCGTTGGCACCGATATCGCTACGCTGCTGGCGTTGACCTTTGGCTCACGTCCGCGTTGGGTCGTCCTCTGGATGACCGTCAGCTTAATTGTATGGACAATCGCCCTCGCTGTCAGCACCGTATACGGCCTTGATTTTGTCGGCTGGTTCCAGGCGAAGGAAACGTTAAGCTCGCTTCGCTAATTTAGAGCAAACGACATGCGTTTAGCGCTGGACCTGCTCCGATTAGTGTAGCTCCAGCACGCCTTCAATGCTATCATAATAAAGAGTCCTTTCCCAAGGAGCCCGTGTAGCTTTCAGCTCCCAAGGTTAGATTAACATTACCGAAAAGCAGGCCAGAATCAGCCGTCTTTCGTTTGACTATCATTGACCCAAGGAGGTTTGTTTCATGCCGCCCAGAAAACAACAACCTGCAGATGCATCGGCAGACAACGCAACTGAATCCGGTACTTCATCCGCAAATAAAGCTTCGGCCCGCGCGCCCCGACGCCGTGCGGCCGCTTCAGCAGGCGAAGCCGCAGTCAAGCCGCAGCGCAGCAGCGCTTCGGCCGAGCCGACCGCGCGAAAACGTGCACCGCGCGGAGCCGCCAAGGCTGCGGAGGCCGTTGACGCCGCCGCAGCAACCGAAGCGGCGAGTCAGGCAGCCGAGCTTGCCGCTTCGGGCGAGCTGACGCAAGAAGCTGCGGCTTCGGCAGCAATCGAAGCCGCCCAAGCGGATGCTGCCGCTGTTGAGCGCGAGCCGGCAGCAGTTCAAGCTGAGCTGCAAGCTGGCTCAGCTGACAGCCCAACGGCCGCCGAGCCAGTCGCGGAAGAAGCCGCGCCGCCTGCGGCCGCTGACGCGGACAGCAGCGCAGCCCCGGCGACCGGCGAAGCCGCTGACGCCGAGGTTGCCGCCTCCAGCGACGACAACACATCCGCCGATCCGGCTTTCGAAGCGTCCAGCGACAACGCAGCGGACCCCGCCGCAGCCGAGGCCGCTCAAGCGTCCACGGCTTCTGCACTTGAAGAAGCCGCACCGGACGCTTCGGCAGCGCGCCAGGAGCAGCCGTCCGTGCAAGCGGGCCCGTCCGACGTCCCGACAGCTGCTGCCGTTGACGAGCCGCTGGCTGAACCAGCCTCCGCCGACCGCGCCGCAGGCGCAGCAGTAGCCGCCGCTCCAGCAGAGTCGGCTGCGACCAGCGAGCAGCCGCCTGCACCGACGCGCCGCAGACGCACCAGCCGCAAGGCTGCGGCCGAGCAGCCCGCTCCAGCGGCCCCGGCAGCAGCAGCGAACCAGCCGAAACGCAAGCGGGCAGCTGCCGGACGCCGCTCGGCAGCAGCTTCGGCGGCGACTGCTTCGGCGGAGGCAGCCCCGGTGGCAGAAGCGACGACGGCCCTCCGTAAGCGCAGAGGCCCGCGCAAACGGAGCGGGGCGGCCGCCGAAGCGAGTCTCCACGCGGCAGCGCCTACGGAAGCCCCGCTCAGCCTTTCGCCGGAAGCCGGCGCTTCCGTTCAGGAGGCGACTATCCAACCATTCGTCTCCGCAGACGCTTCGGCTGACCTGCTTCAAGAGCTGCTCGGCAGCGAGCTCAAGAAAAAGCAGCGCAAGCTGACGCATGAGAAAGACGATGTGTATATTCGCAAGGATCTCAAGGAAAGACTGGAGCAAGCCGCCGCCAACCGGAACAAAGGCTTCAAAACGCTGCTGCTCAACTACGGTCTGGAAAAAGCGCTTGATGAGCTGGAGCAAGCCGCGGCGGAAACCCGTACGGCCGATCGCGACGAGTAACGCAAAGCTTCGGCCTTCGTAACGCATCTAACGACAAACGCCTCCAATACCCGCATCAGCACGCGGGCAAGGAGGCGTTTTTATGCTTGCGCCATGGGATATGAGCGCAGAGAAGCTAAGGCAGGCGTCCTAAAACGAGCTGCCTTCCCATCTGCCGCATTTTCCAGGGCAAGTCCCTGTACAGGCAACGAGTTAAATCGGCAGCAGCGCCACTTGCCCGCGCGTCTTCAACTGCTCGATCATGCTGTACCAGGAAGCCGGCTTTTCGCTGAGAATCGCATAGTACGTTTGCAGAAATTCCGCCACCAGTGCGGCTTCCACAGACTGCGCCCCGGCGTCGTCGATCGGCATATAACAAAAATCCAGCCCGTGAACAGCTTCTCCGTCGATCTGCCATGAAGGATGCACGTACTCCAGCTCAAGCTTGAGGTAGCCGAGATGAGCCAGCACTTCGCGGCGAACGACGGCATTCATCGCCTTCACCCCGCCGAAGGCCAGCCCCTCCGCCAGCTCCGGGTTATAAATTTCAGCGAACATGCCGTTCAGCTTGCCGCCCGATTCCGCAGCGACCTGACGCAGATCGGCCATCCGCCGACTTGCAAGAAACGGCCCGATTCCTTTGCCGTCCTGACCAATAATCGTGAAATCTGTCATCGCGATGTGCAGCTCCGGGTAGTAGCGATATTCGGTCGCCCCCACAACGACGCCATCCTCGACTGCGACAAATACCCGGATACCCGGGTCCTGCAGCGGCTCAGCCCACAAGTCGTAAGCGAGCACTTCTTCCGCCGGAAACACCGTCTGCATCAATTGATGCATCTGAGCAAAATACGAATCTTCAATATGGCTAATGCGGTGGTATTCCAACCGTGATCGCCTCCTTTTTTTCTACAGCTTACCGTCTGGGAACCGTATAGTCAAACCAAGACGCAGCGGGCAACCCTATTGCTCAAAGCTTGTCACAGTCGGCAATCATTTGTTACGGAAATGACATCTGATTTTCATCTCCCTTTAAGGTTCGGAGCCTATACTAGAACTCGACCCCCTTTTAATTTATATAGATCCCTTAGGCCCGTTGCCTCCAGGCAGCGGGCCTCTTTCTGACCGCGCATCTTCCTTCGACACCGCTGTCCGCCCGCCCCCGTCGCCTCGGCTTTTGCCCCGTCATCGTCACTAATGGGAAACCGCCTTTTTACCGATATACTAAGTGATAGCCATATTCTTATAGGTAAAAGGGGAATTCATATGTCAGTCAAAAGTGGAAGCATTCTTCGCACATTGGGTTCACTTGGCTCCATGCGGCACACGGCAGGGCGAATTGTGTTATCCACGCTGCTAATTACCATCACCTGCATTGCGCTGCTTTCCTACATCTTGTACGCCTCGACGTCCAGGACGATACGAGGACAAGCGGAGATGCAGCTGCAGCTCTCATCCAAGCTGCTTGCCGGGGAGCTTGACACCCACCTGCTGGAGAAAAAAACGCTGATCGCTACCATAGCGGAGCAAAGCTCTACGCTTGACGTTAACCGACAAGCGCATTTCAGCTATTTGACCGCTGTGCAAAAGCAGCATCCCGAGTTTGAAAACCTGTTTTTCTCGCTGGACTTGACGGGAAGCAAGGCAGTAACAACCCAAAATGCCGAGGTCAACTTATCCGACCGCCCTTACATGAAATTTGCCCAGGAAGGCAAAGTCTTCATCTCGGACCCGGTCATTTCCCGAACAACAAACAACATGGTTATCGTAATCGGCGCGCCGCTCAAAAAGGACGGCAAGCCCTACGGATTTATCGGAGCGAGCTACGCGGTCGGACCCGCGGTCAAAACGATCAGCGATGCCCGGTTTGGTGAAACCGGACATGCGTTTTTGACGCTAGGCGACGGTACATTTATATCGTACAACGATCCAACTTACTTGTTGAAGAAAAAGCTGGCGGACCTCGAAAGCCCCCCGCTGACCGAGGCGCTGGCTGCAGCCATCAAGGGCCAGCCAAAGGCGTTTGACTACACGGTTAACGGCGTCGCTAACATGGCGTATATGAACATCACCGATACGAACTGGGTCGTCACCATGTTTGCCGAAGAACAGGAGCTCTTGAGGCCGGTTAAAGAGCTGCTGCAGCTTGTTTTGATGGTCGGAGCTACAATCGTTGTCATCGCGGCCCTGATCAGTATCTGGATTGCGCTGCGTATTGCGTATCCGATCCGGCAGCTGACGCAAGGCATCAATTTATTGTCCGATGGCGATCTGACTTACCGGATTCCCGTTAAAGGCAACTCGGATGTCAGCCTGGCGCTCAAATCCTTTAATGCGGCGGGTGATCAGATGCACAGCCTGATGAAGGAAGTCCAGCGCCTGGCGGAGCAGCTGACAGATTCCGCGAAGCAGCTCGCAGCCGGAGCCGACCAGGGCGCGCAGGCCGGGCAAAGCATCTCCGAGGCGATTCAGGTCGTTGCGGAAAGCAGCGAGCGGCAAACCGCCAGCGTGCAAGAAGGCAGCGATGCGGCCAAAACAATTGCCACGCAAGTCGATGGCATTGCGGAGCACAGCACCACAGCGGCTGCCATCGCAACGGAAGCGTCCGCCTTGTCGGATGACGGCGCAGCCTCTATGGAGCAGCTCGCGGGCAAAATGACAGATATGGAGGAAGGGATCGGCAAGCTCGCCGGTACCGTCCAGTCGTTAAACGGGTTGTCCAGCCAGATTGGAAATGTCGTCACCAGCATCAATGCGATTGCACAGCAAACGAACATTTTATCCTTAAATGCCTCGATCGAAGCTGCACGCTCCGGAGAAGCGGGACGCGGGTTTGCCGTCGTGGCCGACGAAATTCGCAAGCTCGCCGGACAGTCCATGGCGGCGGCCGAGCAGATCGCCGGATTCGTCCATCATATTCAGCTTGAAATCGAACGGACGCTGGACGCTTCCTCTCAAACCGTCTCCCAGGCTGCGGAGGGCCGTCTTGCCGGACAAGAGGCTGCGGAGCTGTTCACCCGAATCCGCACCTCGGTTCAGCAAGTGACACGGAGCATTCAAGGCGTGTCGGCAGCGGCCGACGATATTGCGACAGGCACAAGCAGTATGGTTGACGCGATCAGGCTGATCGCCGACTCCGCCGGTGAAACCGCGGCCGAGTCGCAAAATGTATCGGCAGCAGCCGAAGAGCAAATGGCCTCGTTGCAGCAAATTGCCTCGTCATCGGCCGAGCTGGCCTCCATGTCCGACAAGCTGCGGATGCAGGTTTCGCGATTTACGCTGTAGCTGCGATCTAGCATCATTCAGCTTCGCCGAAAACTTAGACATGCTATAATCTTAACAAAGAAGCTTCCAGTCCCTTACAGGGATTTGGAAGCTTCTTTGTTATCCAACTACTATATTCGTCCGTTAATCACGTATGCCGCCCCGCCTCCAAGCCAATTTAACCCGCATCAGCCGGCGCTGCCTCAGCCATACCTTTGACCAGCAGCCGCTTGCCCGGCTTCGTCCGGTAGAACAGTCGCTCCAGCAAACTAAACAACGTACCGGTGATCCAGTAAAGTCCAAGCGCAATCGGAGCCCGCCACATCATAACGAGTGGAAGCAGCATCAGCAGCACGCCCATCGTCACCTTCTGCCCGATCGGCATCACAGGCGCTCCGGGCAGCTCCGTCAACGGGATGAAGCTGACGGCAAAGCTCAGCAGCCCGGTCAAGACCGGAATCAGATGCAGCGTATCCGGTGCAGCCAGATGCGGCACCCAAGGTACAAGCAACGAAGTCATGGTGCCCCCATGGGTCAGAAATAACCCATACATGGCACTCAACACAGGCAGCTGCAGCAGCATGCCGGTAAATGGAACAAACGGACGGTACCCGTGGTGCTGGTACAGCTTGCCGGTTTCCTTCATCAGTTGGGCCGGGTCTTGCCCATACGTGTCCCGCAGCTGCTTGAGCTGGGGATTCAGCGCGGCCGAGCGTACCTGCTGCCGGGCGATGCTCAGATTAAACCGGTACAGTGCCAGCTTGACAAGCAGCGTAAGCGTAACAATTGCCAGGCCCCAATCCTGCAGCAGCATTTCCAATCCAGACAATACGTGAGCCAGCACATCAATAATCGGTTGAAGCCATGTGTACATGAAACCTCGCTCCTTTTCATCCGTCGCCTAGCAGGGACGGTTCAGCAGTCTAGTGGCGACCAGCTATGAAAAGAAGCGCAGGCTCCTCTTGAGAATCTGAAGATCGGGGCGGACGCTTGCACCGAATCAGTACAATCCGCAGCGTTGAATGCGGGCGCTCGCACGCTTTCAGAACAAGCGCACAGCACGCGGACTGAAGCGGAACCACATCCGGTCTGCTATAGCCCTGCGACTCAATCCACGGAGCGGCCACCCAGATCGTCAAGCCGAGCAGCAGCAGCAGCTGCATATCAAGCGACCATTCCAGCAAAGGCATTCCGCATTCCCCCTTTCTCCCCGTATCCATCCTTGCTTAAGGTTGAAGCTTTACTCAAGTCAGCATGCCGTCAGGCCCGGCCTGCCGTACCTCGTTTACTCCTCCGCCGTCTGCGCGCTCCGCTGCAGCTTGCGGAACTTAATAAAGCTCGCCACCCGCCACGGTACGACATAAGCAACCGCAATCAGGAAAAACAGCATGCCCAGCTCGGCCGGGTCCAGCTCCGACAAATAACTGCGCAGCCCGAGACGAAGCGCAATCAACGCTACCAGCGCGATCATAAACGCTTTGCTTTTCTTCGCATAAATCAAGCCGTCATCACGGCGTTCATAGTTGGTTGTCAAAATCATCGGCACGGACAGCACCGCTCCGCATAACAAGGACAACACCACTTCCTTCACCGACAGATGGAGCTGCGGATTGAGCAGCGCCAGAAAGCCCATACTCATAAACAGCATCGGCAGCAGCAATCTGTAGCCCTTGCCCCGAATCGGGCGGGATACAGCCTTCAGTCTGCGCCAGAAAATAAGCCCTGCAAAAACAACCATCATAACAACGGCACCGGCCTGCATCATTTCAGCTCCTTGGATTAAACTCTCTGTCTATATTGTAGCAAAATCTGAGACGCGTATCCATGGTTCTGCGGTTCGGATCACAGACGGCTACCAGTTTGACCTGCATCCGCAATCTCTCCAATCCTTCTGTATAGTGTGTTCGATCGACAAATGTTATTATTAGCTTAAAACGGAGATAGCCTGCCGCCGATTTTAACGGCGCTTTGCAATTGGGGGGACGCGCATATCATCAAGGAATACGGGAGGGATCACGATGAAAGATGAAGCCTTCGAAGCCAGACCCGCTCCGCTGCCGCGCGACGTGCTGGAGGACCGGGACGCGCTGGAGGCCCATGAGCGGGAGAAGCAAGGCTGGGTGGAGGACGCGTATCAGCAGTTCGTCCGCAAGGGCGGGCTGGAGCGACTCCCAGGACTCGGCAAGCCGCTTGCGGTGCCGACCGGCGACATTCTCGATACGGTGCTGCGCAATGCCAACGTGAAGCCGCCCTGGGTCATGCTGCGTCTGGAGATCGGCAGCTTGATGGAGCGCGCCCTTGCCCTGCTGGACAAGTCGGCTGAGCAGCCGGAGCTGGAGGCGACGTTATCGGACATCAACAAGCATATTATCGAGCTGAACAGCCTTGCACCCAGCCATATGCTGCATCGGCATCTGGTCAGCAAAGCGACGATTCGGGCCGAATATACGAGATGGTACGCCATGCGATAAGCATCAAACAGCCCCTGAAGCTGTCCTTGCCGGTGGTAATCGGCGGGCAGGACCTCTTCAGGGGCTGTTTGGCTAAATGGGGCGGGGCGCTTGCGCGCCGCGCAGGCTGCTATACTTTTAGAAACTTTCGTGAATTGTCTGCTGCTCCAGCGGCAGACGGTCCGTTGCGCGGCCCGGCTTGGCTGCCTTGCCGATCGGAATCATCACAACCGGAATGTAACGCGCAGGAATCGCGAACTGCTCGATCAGCGCCTTCGGATTGTAGCCGCCCATCGGAACCGTATCATAGCCCTTCGCTCTGGCAGCCAGCATCAGCTGCTGCGCGGCAAAGGACCCATTGCGGATTGCTTCGTCGCGCGCTAATGCAGCATTGCCTTCATATGCGCCGTCAATTTGCTTCTTCATCATCGCTTGAATTTCAGGTGTCGCCTTTTCGTACACTTGATCGGCTACCTTGTTGGCTTCCAGATCGCCGAGCACGACAACGACAGCCGCAGCATCGACAACCTGCTGTTGGCCGTAAGCGATCGGCAGCAGCTTTTCTTTGTTGGCTTGCTCGCGGATGACGAGGAAACGCCAGTGCTGCAAATTCCAGGACGACGGAGCCAACGAAGCCAGCTCCAGCAGTTCGTTCAATTCCTCATCGGACAATACGGTACCCGGTACATATTGTCTGACCGAATGACGGGATTGTAAAAATTGTTCAGATGTCAATACAGCTTCTGCTTGCTCGCTCATCTCTCTATCCACTCCTCAAAGCTTGATTTGCTCATATCATATCAGAACTAACTTACTTTTGTAAAGTTAATTATAAAAACATTTATCGAGACCGGACCATTAAAGCGGGATCAGCAGCGTAAATGAACTTCCTTTCCCCTCCTCGCTCGCCAGCGTCAGATGCCCTCCGAGCAGCTTGGCCAGCTCCATGCTGATTGACAGCCCGAGCCCCATCCCGCCATACTTGCGGTTCAGCGCGCTGTCCCCTTGCTTAAACGCTTCGAAAATCATCTGCTGCTTATTTGCGGCGATGCCGATGCCCGTGTCCCAAACCGTAAAGGCAACGCAATCAACGTCTGCTGTAGGTTCCCTCAACCGTCCGATATGCATACCGATCGAGCCTTGATTGGTGAATTTTAACGCGTTGGATACGAGATTGCGCAAAATCTGATGCACCCGCATACCGTCCGTGCGGATCAGGTCGGGCAAGCCTTCGTCCAGTCGCAGGTCAAAGCCCAGACCCTTCCGTTCCGTTTCCGCACGAAACTGATGCCAGATAATATGCGGAATTTCCGCAATGCTGATCTCCTCCAGCTGAATGTCCATCCGGCCCGCTTCTACCTTGGACAAATCCAGCATATCATTGACTTGGCGGAGCAGCTCCTCCCCGGACGCGCGGATGATGGATACATAATGCAGCTCCTCCTCCGTCCAGCGGCCCTCCTGCTGATCCGCCAGCAGCTGCGACAGCAAAATAACGCTGTTCAGAGGCGTTTTCAGCTCATGCGACACGGTCGCGAGAAACTCGGATTTGTACTGCGAGGCGAGCAAAATTTGCCGGGCCTTTTCCTCAAGCGCTGTCTTCGCCGCCTCCAACTGGTTGCGCTTGGCAAGCAATCGCTCATTAGACAGCTTCAGCTGCTGCATCCGCTGCAGCTCCCTGTAAAAGTCAACAAGCATAAACGCAAAAAAATAACAGAGCGCAATACTCCACGGCAGCGCAACCGGCAAAATGTCATACCAATACGTCTCAAACGGCACGACGCCAATCAAAAGTAAATTAACCGTATTCAGCAGATTCATGCCGACAATGGCTACACTCAGCTTCCACCAAAGCGACCTGCCGCTGCGCGCAAACCGGATTTGCAGCCACATGCCGGCCAGTCCGAGAATCGTGACGTTGATACACCCGACGACCGCTGCTTCACTGTACCCGAAAGTAAACCGGCTCAGCCCGATGCCGAGCCCAATCACCGCCAGCCAGCCCAGCTGCCGAAAAACAAACACGGCCATAATCAGCGGCACAAGCCGCATATCGAAGATGACATGCTCGCCGAGTCGCAGGCCAAATACCATCGTCACCCAGCCGGCAAATATAAACAGGCATGCCAAAACAGCCGGCCGGCTCCCCTCGGGAATGAAGCGGCTTGCCCCGAATCGCAAAAAAATATACTTGTAAATCAGGTTAAATACAAACGCCATGGAAATAAGCAAGCTAATATTTACGAAAAAAGCCTGGTAAAATGACATGCGGTTCCCCCGGTCCTCATTAACACGTTCTGGACGATAGAAAAGCGCTTACATTGCGGCTGCATTTGCGGTAGAATGGAACTATCCTATGGATAAGGAGTGATAAGCATGTTCATGCGTACGTCGGAATTTTATGAGAAGCTGCCCGCCAAATGCTGCAGCCAGTGCAACGAGCCACTGGAGGAACTCGCCGATTGCTACAGCCACACCTGTCCCAAGTGCCGCGGCATCACCTTTTACCCGCTAAGTCCCGTTACCGCCACCTACCTTGACAATCCCGAGCCTTAACCGACCGGCAGTCTGCTTGACAACCTTAAACGCCCCGGCGACGGGGCGTTTAATTATGCGCGGGCGTGTCCATGCAAGCCTGTACCTGGCTTTCCTGCACGGCGCAACGGCGCGGCTTCGGCGCGCAGCGGGCGATACGCGGGTGCAATGTTGACAGTCAACCACACCCGCGGGAAGCCGCCGCTCGGCTTGCCGTCCAGCCCCGTAAGCTCCGGCCTTCCGCCTCCCCTTGTTCGCCACGACTGCCAGCACAGCTACCATGCCTCGCGGACCGACTCCCGTACGGCAACCGCGCGGACCGACTGGCCCGCTCGCCCGACAGCGGGCAGCTCCTGCATCGCCTGCCATGCCCGGTGAACAGGCCTCGGCCGCCGCAGTCCCGCCGCCTGCCGCCGCATCGCCGCCAGCTTCTCCGCGTCAGCGGCAAGGTCCAGCAGCTGCTCCAGCAGCTTGCGCTGCCGGGAAGCAACGACGGCAACCCCCATGCTCGCCAGCAGTCCGGCGTTTTCTTCCTCCTGACCGGGAATCGGCTTATACAGCAGCATCGGCAATCCGGAGGCTACCGCTTCCGAGGTCGTCAACCCCCCGGGCTTGGTCAACAGGATGTCAGCCGCGCCCATCCACCGGTACACATCGTCCACAAATCCCAATATCTGCACATGCGGATTGGCATGCAGCGCCAGCTCCCGCTCCAGCAGCCGCTTGGCCGATTCATTGCTCCCGCACAAAAAAATGAGCTGCAGCCGCTCGCGCGCCAGCGGTGAACGAATGAGCGCCAGCGTCTCCTCGTCCATGAGCCCGCAGCCGCCGCCCATCACCAGCACCGCCTGCCGGTGCGGCTCCAGGCCCAGCTGCCGACGATACGTTGCCCGGTCTCCGCTGCGGGAGAAGCTCGTCCGGATCGGAATGCCCGTCACGCTGATTCTCGACTCGGCGATCCCGCGACGCGCAAGCGCACGGGCTACCTCCGCCGCGCCAACCAGAAATAAATCGGTATGCGGCTGTATCCATAACGCATGGTCCGCATAGTCGGTAATGACCGTAACCATCGGCACCGCGCAGTCGCCTTCAGCTTTAAGCAGCGAGACGGCCGCAGCCGCGAGCGGGAACGTGCAGATGATCAGCTCCGGCTGCTTGCCCTTGATCAGCTCCAGCAGCCCGGCACGACCGAGCCTCAGAAATGCTTTGGCAAGCAGCGACAAGTCGGTATGCTCCCGCGATCTGCGGTACAAGTAGCCATAGACGGCCGGCAGGCGCTCCACGCCTTTCAAGAACCCGTATCTCAGCACAGGATGCAGCAAGGGGTAAATGACCTGCATATAATCGACGACCTCGGCCTTTACGGCCGGCAGCTCAGGCGTGCCGCATACCTCCGCCAGCGCCCTTGCAGCCTGACGGTGACCATCGCCCAGATCGCCCGTCAAAATCAAGGCGCGGATCGGAGCTGGCCGCTCGGTTGGGTTAGACATGATTGCGCCTCCTGCATCGTCCATTTCGTCCTGAACTTCTCTATCCATTAATTTTACCGCAAAATCGGCATTTCGAAACGTCTGACCGTGAAAATTTCCATGCAGATGGGATTTCCCTGCCTGCTGTGGTAGACTGAAAGCTATATCTAGCGAAAGGAAGATCAAGCTGATGAGAGAGCTGGCCTGGGGCAAATCAGCCGCCGGTCTTGCCGGTCTGACCCTCGTATCCGTTGCTGCTTACATGACCTTGACCCATTTCAATCAAACGACCTACTATCATTTTTTGCTGTGGAACTTGTTTCTCGCCTGGATACCTTTTGCCTTCTCCTCCGGGGCATTGCTGCTGAACAGCCGTTTTTACCGGTTTCCGGCCCTGCTGCTCGCGCTGATCGGCGTCGTATGGCTGCTATTCCTGCCGAACGCCCCTTACATCCTGACCGATCTGCTCCATCTGACCATTTTGAAATCAAAGTATGTAGCGGGCAACTGGTACGCCTTCGCTTACTGGTATGACCTGCTGATCATTTTGCTGATCGCCTGGAACGGGCTGCTGCTCGGCTTCGTCTCGATATATCACTGGCAGTTCATCCTGCACGATCGGTACGGCGCGCCGTTGTCCTGGCTGTTCGTTGCCGCCGTCTCGCTTTTGTCCGCCTACGGCATCCTGCTTGGCCGCGAATACCGGCTGAACAGCTGGGATGTGCTTGCCGATCCCGACAGCCTTCGCCTCGCGCTGCTGGATAGCGTGCAGCCGCAGGCGCTCGCCTTCTGCGGCTTGTTCGGCCTGCTCCTGCTTGCCGTCTACGCCATGCTGTACCTGCTGCTGCACAGCACGGCCCGTCCGCGGTCCTCCTGGTGAGGAGCAGGCTGATCCTCACCGCACATAAACCGCATAACTACATAACCGCCGCTCGCGCCGTCAGCGTCCGCTGAACAGGAAGCCTCTGGCGCCGATGCGCGCCCGGACCGGGTACGGCCCCTCCGGGGCGGCGCTCCACCAGGGTCCCGCTCCATGACCGGACGCCGTCTCCATCCCGGCCTGCGGCCCGTAAGCATGCGGCTCGCCTGCCAGCACCTGCAAGTAGGCGAAGTCGGGAAATGTCGCTTCGTCCAGCAAATACGCCCCTTGTGTAGCGAACAGCACCCGATGCCGATTCAGCCGCGATATAATATTCGCCGCCGAGGTCACCCCGATTCCGTGGCCGAAATACCCGCCCTCCGGCATCACGATCACATTTTCCCCCTGGTATTGCATCCGGCGCGGGTCTACCTGCGGGTTTTTGAAATACTGCACATCGCCGGGAAAAGCCTCTCCCTTGCCCGCTGACGTAATCAGCTTCAAGTCGGCGTCATGATTCCACGAATACAGGTACAGACGGCCGAATGAGCGATCGAACGCTTCCGGGCCGATCGTGTCCAGCACAGCCTTGTACAAAATAATAATGATGGCCGTCGCGCATTCAAACGCATAATAACGGCCATTCCGGTAAATATCTTCGATGGCGAGAGACGGACGGACGCCCGGGCGCAGCTCGAAGCCCCCGTTAAACGTCCTTGTCCAATAACGCTCGTTGCAGCGCGACAGCTCAAACGTCTCGAACACAGCGCCGCTGTGCTCCAGCGCCCGCGCACTCGCAATAATCGCCGCCCGCGTCTGCAATTCGAACTTCAACGCCTCGGGCGAGACGTACTCAAACAGCGTGGGACTGCTGCGCTTTCTCATATAAATGTTCTGCTCAACACCCGACAGACCGGGCAGCAGCGGCGGCGCCTCCGCGCCCTGAATCGTGATCATTTAGGCAGCCCTCCTCCACTTGGGAATGGAGAGCCTTCGGCTCCCTCCCCGTACCATCCTATGCGGAGGAAACGGCTTTCAGGCCACCCCGATCAGTCCATCTCGTAGATCGAGCCGGATTTGCTGGCGAACAGCTCCGCATACACCTTCTCGGCGTACGCATCCGTCATACCGGATATATAGTCGGCGACGAGGCGGGGCCACGACCAGTCGGCAGCGTGCAGATCGTAATTTTCCACCCAGTCCGGAGGCAAAATAAGCCGCCCCTGCTCCGGCACGATAAAGCTGTCCCACAGCCTGCGAATCATAATTTCACTGCGCTTCTGCAGCCGCTGGACGCGAAAATCCTTGATCAGCGTGACCCAGGCCAGCTTCTTCAAAATTTCCATAGTCCGGTGCAGCTCCAGATCGCGTTGTCCGTCACGGACGAAGGTGATTTTTTTCCAGCCTCTGACCGGATCATCCATCATGCCTACCCGCCCGGCAAATATGCTGACCCAGCGCGCCTTCATCTCCCGGCGAGTACGTGACGGCTCGCGGTCGCAAGCCGCATAAATTTCCTCCCACTGCTCCAGATACGCCGTCAGCACCTCCTTGACCATCAGCGGAACATCGACCTGATCCCAGCCAACGTCAGAGTTGCCGTGATCATTGACAATTTCCTGCACAAGATGCTCCACAAGCCGGCTATCCTCGAAGAAGGAGCGGTTCATCTGAATTTTGCCCGCGCGGATGCCGTCCTCAATGTCATGCGTCGAATACGCGATATCGTCGCACAAATCCATCAGCTGCGCCTCCAGCGTTGAGCAGCCCGCAGGCATCTTCCATTGATCGCGCAGCAAGCCGATGCCATTGCCCCATTCCATCCCGTATACGCCCTTGAGCCGGCCGGGGTCGTCCAGGCAATACGGGTATTTATTAATCGCCAGCAGCACCGCCGCCGTCAGATCAAGGCCGCTCCCGCTCCCCGCCCGCTTCTCCAGAAACATCAGAATGCGGAAGTTTTGCGCGTTGCCCTCGTAAGCCAGCCCGTACTGCTCGGCCAGCAGATCGTTCAGCACCTCTTCTCCCTTATGTCCAAATGGAGGATGTCCAAGATCATGCGCCAGCGCAGCGCATTCCACAACAGACGGGTCCAGCACCAGTCCCGGATGCTCGCGGCGCTGCAGCAGCGGGTACTGCTTGTTCATCCGCCTTGCCGATTCCCTCGCAATCTGCGACACCTCGATGGAATGCGTCAGCCGCGTCCGATAGTAATCCCCACTGCCCGCGCCGAACACCTGAGACTTGCCCTGCAGCCGCCGGAAGGCCGGCGATTGAATCAGCCGCGCGTAATCCCGCTCATATTCATCCCGTTCTTCGCTGAAAGTGCCTTGAGCCGATTCATCCAGCCGAAATTTGCGCAAATCCATTCGTTTTCCCCCTCGAAAATGTCCGCACGGTCCGTCAGGCCGCTTGCCGTCATCCGGCCCGCCTGCTGGAGGACCGAAATGATTTTGCCCGCAAATTGTACCACACTTGCCGCAGGAAGCGGAAGCGGCCTCCAGCATGCAGGCGCTCTGCGGGGCCGTCGCATAGGGCAAGCGGGTTCGCGCGCGGGCAAGCGGCGCTTTTATAAGCTTGACATTGCCCCCAAGCTTTCCCCTGGACGACACGGAAGCGGTGCAGCATCCGCCTGCACCGCTTCCGTGAACAACTTGCGCCGTCTCTAATCCGCCGCAGCCGGCTCGTACGCTCCCGCCTCAGCTGCAGGGGGCGCGGAGCCGCCCGGCTGGCCGTCCGAGGACAGGCCGCCGAGATACTTCGCCACATATTGCTGCCCGAACATTTCATCATATTGCAGCTCCCGGTACACCTCGGCGTCGTCCTGTGCGGCAGGCGGCAGCTCACTGTACAGCCGGCCGTCCGACGACACGACCAGATTACGCAGCATCCCCGGCGTCTTGCGGGAAAGCTCCAGCTGGTAGGCCCATACCGGCGGCACCTCCAGTCCGGCAAGCTCCAGCATATGCGCGCCGAGGAAGGAGTTGCTGAGCGTCGGAACCTTTTCTTTAGGCATCTGGAAATTGGACCAGGTGACAAAAGGCACGCTTTGCATCTTCTTCAGCTCCTCCAACGACCATTGCTCCGAGCGGCTGGAGGAAATAAATCCGGACTGGGCGTACACGTCATAATCGTAGCCAAGCATCGGCAGATGGTCGCCGTAAAACACAATCATCGTCGGCTCCTCCGACTGCTGGAAATGGTCAATCAGCAGCTGCAAGCTGCGATCCGCATCCCGCACGCCCTGCGCATAGGTAGCAAGCGTGTCGCGGGCCTCATCCGTTTGCAAGCCGCTGACCTGGATGGCCTGATCGCCGTAACGCCGGTCATTGTAAGGGCCGTGATTTTGCATCGTTACCGCATAGATGAAGGTCGGCTTGTCGTTTGCATCCACCTCGCGAATGATGCGGCGGGACACTTCATCATCGGCGATAAAGGCCCCCCTGTACTCCGGCTCCTCGAAGCCGTCCTTGCTTATAAATTGGTCGAAGCCCATATGCTTGTAAACCGACTCACGATTCCAGAACCAGCCCTCGTACGAGTGGATGGCTGTGCTGGCGTAGCCCTGCTCCTTAAAATACGAGGCCAAGCTTGGCAGCGGCCGCGTAATATATTGCTGATACGGGACCGACCCCGCTGGAAGGAAGCTCATCGACTGCCCGCTGAGCACCTCAAACTCGACATTGCTCGTTCCGCCGCCGAATTGGGGAGACAGCAGGTAGCCGCTCGTATGCTGCTGCTGCAAACGGTGCACAGTCGGAAGCGGGTCCTGATCAAATGTCACACCCGGCAGCAGCGTCGGGTCCCAGAACGCTTCATTCATAATAAAAATAACGTTCGGCTGCTTGGCGGCTTTACTGCCGCTTCCCGCAGAGACGGTGACCGCCTTCGATTTGAAGCTGCCGAACTTCTCGTTCAAGCTTTCGGCCAGCCCCTTCATGGCCGTTTCGCTGTAGCCAGGAGGACGTTTGACGATCGTATTTTTCACATTCATCGTGAAGGCAGCGGCCAGTCCGTTTTCAGCATAATTTTCCGTCTGGTTCCAGACGATCTCATTAACCCCTGCCCGGTCGATCACCGTATGGGTCCATGCCGCACGGACGCCGAAGCTGTACAAGCCCGCGATACAAAGCAGCCCGAGCCCGAGCCGCATCGCCCAGCGCGGACGAAAGCGAGGCAACCGGGTGCCCAGCACAAACAGCATCAGCACACACAAGCCGACAACCGACAGCCGAAACAAAGCCTCGCGGCTTGTGACCAGCGGCAAAATGTTCATGCTTTCTTTATTCAGGAAAATATCCCATGGGAAAAATGGCTCGCCGATCAGCTTACGCTTGAAATAACTGATCAGCGCCACAAGCGACAGCAGCAGCGCGGTCAGCGCAGCAGCGCCGGAAATCGCACCGCATAACGCAAACAGCAATAAAAAAACGAGCATCACGAGCAGCCCGTTCAGCGCGAATATCTGAGGATGTAAGGAAATCCACGTCCACGTGTCGGACCACGACCCCCGATGCAAAAGCTCCGCGCCTGCGGCCAGCAACAACGGAAGAACCAAAATCACCGTGCATAGGGCGATGGTGTGAAGGGCAGGGGCAGCCGTCGATCGAATCCGGCCGGTTCTGCGCTTGTTAGAGGTTGTACGCAACCTGTTCACTCTCCTATCGGCCCGCTATGGAAGGCGGACATCATGTATTAACATTTTCTTAACCATATTAAGACATTGTAAACGCCAATACTTAAAGAAACCTGAAAATAACCTAAATCCTGATCCGCTTTTTTCACGCTTCCAGTTAGCGGACGCAAAGAAATCGCTCTGCCGCATCGGCAAACGGACAATGGCGGGCTTCGCAATAAGGTCGTAAGGCATTCCCGTAATCCTTTTTCTAATTAAAAAAGGACATCGCCTTGAGGGCGGAAAATGAGGCTGCTGCGCCAAATTTCCCGGTCAAGGGGATGTCCTTTTCATTCTCCTGCTTGATTACAGGTACAGCACGAGCGTCAACCGCTAACCCGCAACCGTCCTCGGCCTGGTCGTTCCCATAATGCCCTCCGCCAACGGCCCTGACCTAAGCGGTCAGCTCGCCTAGCCTTGCGTATCCCGCAGTCGGACAGCCAGTACTCGCATCATGCTTTTCAGCACATCCAGCCGCTCGAAGCAAAATGCCAGCACCTGCTCGCGCGACAGCTGCAGCAGCAAGGTCGGCTCTGCCGCTGTACAGCTGGCGGAACGCGGCTCCCCGTCGATCAGCGCCATCTCGCCGAAGCAGTCGCCGGTGCCCAGCGTCGCCAACCGGTGGCCGTCCTCGCGATGGACATGCACGCCGCCTTCAATGATGCCGTACAGGCAATCGCCCGGCTCGCCCTCACGGACAACCGGCTCGCCCGCCTCATAACGCAGCTCGTCCACCATCCCGGCCAGCTGGACGAAATCCTCAGCCGACACGTGAGCGAACAGGCCGATGCGCTGCAGCACGAGCACACGGCGTAAAATAACGCCGCCGGAAATACCGTCGCCCCGGCCGTAACCATCCGGTCCCTGCTGACCGCGGTCCGCAGGCAGCCCGGAGGCTGCGGCCTCCGCCTGAGCTGCTGCGGATGGAGGAACGGCCGCGGTCGGCATAGCCGGGACAGCCGACTGGGCGGATGACGCTGCCGCAGCGCCCGCTGCCGGATCAGGCCGCTGCGCAGCCTCCAGGTTCACGGTGCGGAGCCTGCGGGACAAGATCGCCATCATCGACAGCGCAATTTCCCTATGGTCAAACAGCAGCTCGTAAAATTGGGCCGAGTCGAGCCTCCATAGCAGACAACGTCCTTCAGCCGTTACCGTTGCAGCCCGAACACTGCTGGTCAGCACCGCCATTTCACCGAAGCAATCGCCCGCGCCAAGCTGGCCGAGCCGCTGGCCGCCCCGACGCACCTCGGCCGTGCCCTCACGAATCATATACATCGCATCGCCCGTGTCGCCTTCGCGGACCATGTCTTCGCCGGCCTCCACTTCAATCAGCTGCAGCCGTGTCCCGAGCGCGGCCAGCTCACGACCGGTCAGCCCCGCAAATAAGCTGACCTGACGCAGCAGCCTGACGCGCTCCAGCTCGGCAGTCGCTTCAGCCAGCTCCTCGGCGGTCCAGCGGAAAATCGGCCGGCCGCTCCAATCCCGCCACGCTTCGCTATCCAGCACGCCTGAAGCCAGAATGACACGCCGCAGCCAGCTGTCTCCGATATTCAGCAGATTAAGCACGGTCTGCAGCAACGCTTCCTGGGCGGCGTCGGCCGTGGCGGCGCGCGGCACATGCGCCATCAAGCGCGCCAGCTCGGTCCGCAGCCGTCCGCTCAGAAGCTGGTCAAGCACCTCGGCTGCGCTCGCCTGACGGCGGGCGTCCCCGCCCGACCAGTTCGTCTGCACCGCCTGGATCGTCGACGGCTCATAGCTGAGCGCCAGCAGACCGAAGATACGATCAGCCGCACGCAGCCGGGCTTCCTGGGCCGCAGCCGCCAGCTCGGACAGCACCGCATGCGGCAGCAGCTGCTCCTGTCCATGCGCATATTGCCAGTACCGTTCCAGCTCGGACAGCACATAACCTTCCACTGCCGCATCAGCGGTTTCCGCCATACGCAGCTCACCTCGGCTGCGAATCGCAATCAGCGCATCAAGCAGCCGATGGCGCAGTTCCTCGTCGGCGTCCGCATAAGTATCCAGCAGCAGCGCAAACGCCTTTGCGCCGCCTACTCGTGCCAGCGCCTGCGGCAGAAAAGCAGAGCCCGGCCGCCCATCGCGAAGATGCGGCTGGAGCAGCGGCAGCAGCGCTTCTTCCTCGTAGCTTGCCAATGCATCCAGCGCTGCGGCGCGCGTCTGTCCGTCCGCCAGCAGCGGAATCATCGCCGGAACGAGCTCAGGCACCCGCAGCACCGCGGCCGATTCCAGCGCGCGCACCCGGACAAGCGCCGAGTCGTCCTGGAGCAGCGGCAGCAATGGCTTATAGAAAGAGGACAGACCGATCTGGCCGAACAACCCGGCCACCGCGACCCGCTCCTCCTCCAGGGAGCTGCTGATCAATGTCTTTAACGCGCCGACGGCTCTGAACATCCCTTCAATGCCGTAGTACAAAATCAGCCCCGCAATAGCCGCCGAACGTACGGCAATCGCTTGATCCTGCAGCCGTTCGGTCAACGGCTCCAACTGCTCCTCCCGCGCATAAGCCGCCGTCGCCAGCCAGGCCCGGGCGCGCAGCGCGGGCGACTCCGCCGCAGTAAGCAGCGCCGCCTCGGCCTCCAGTCCCGGCGGCGTATGCTGCCTGATCCAGTCCAGCGCCCGGCTCCGCACCTCAGCAGAAGGATGCCGCAGCAGAGCGGGCAGATGCGGCGCCAGCTCGAAGCCCTCCAGCTGCCCCAGCACACGCAGCGCATACAGCGCCTGCACCTCTTCGCCGCTCGCCAGCGCGTCGGTCAACAGCTTGCGGCTGGCCGGGTCCATCAGATCAAGCCGCGTTTCCTGCAGATCGAGCTCCTGGCTGCTCAGCGAGCGCAGCAGCGTACGCATATAAGCGCTTTTCAGCCTGACGGCTGCAAATATGGCAACTCCGACAGCGGCCAGCGTCACGTAGCCGAGCTGCGCCGTCGTCAATAACGGCGACAGCGCCAGCAGCAGCAAGGCAGCGAGCCCCTTGGCTCCGTTGCGCGCCACGCCGTCAAGAAAGCCCTTGGCGCGGCCCCGCCATTCCGGGGCGACAGGCAGCATAATAAGCTGATTGACCGAGGAATAGACGGTGTCGCCGATAACTTTATCCGTTCCCTTGAGCGCTACGGCCATCGCCAGCACCGGCATGATCAGCAGGCCCACACTTCCGGCCAGCAGCGCCAGCGGAAATAAGAGCAGCGCCGTCATCACGCCGAACCGCGAAATCAACGGGCCTGCCACAACCAGCTGCACAGCCAGCGCAAGCAGCCCGGAAAAGCCGTAGAAGCTGCCCATAAACCCGGCGAGCGCGTCATGCTGCAGCGTCCCTTTCAAAATAACCTTAAACTGGTAGTCGATCAGCACCAGCGCCACTACGATCGAACCAGCCATAATAGCCACATACTTCAAATGAGGCACATGCTCCATAAACGTGCGGAAGGACCCGCCGCTTGCGCCGCCCGTCTTGCTTTTCCGGCCTCCGGCCGGCGGCTTCGCCCGCGCAAACAGCTCGCTGTCCGCCCCCGCCCGCTTGCAAAGCAGCCAGACAAACACCAGTCCCAGTAACTGGAGCAGCGCATAGATGAAGATCAAATTTTCCGTGCCCAGCCCTCCGGCCAGCCCCTTCAACCCGAAGCCGCTGACGATGCCTCCGGCGATTCCTCCGCTGCCCACCAAGCCAATCATCCGTTTCGCCTTGCGCTGGTCCAGCACCGACGTCGCGAATTGCCAGAAGCAGACGATCATCAGAAAGTTCAGCAAATCAAATCCGATGTACACGGCTGGAAACACCCAATTGAAGCCGGACGCCACGCCTGCCCGCGAAAGCAACGACAGCACCCCGACCCCGCCGATCAGGCCAAGGGTGAAGCGATCCTGCCTCCAGCGGCCGCTGTATCGCTGATATAGCACGCCCGCGCCCATCAATGCAAGCGCCTGCGGCAAGTACATCCTGGACAACGCGGCCGAGTCAAACCGACTCAAAAACATCGTGTCCGCCGCCGTCCGTCCGATCGTCGATGCCGCCACGACACCAAACAAATAACCGAACAGGAGCAGCACCTTGATGTACTCTTCCCGATCCATTGTGAAGGCGGTTGTAAATCGCTCCATCCGTTTCCGCACGCTCCACCTGTCCATCCTTCGTTTCCCCATTCTGCTTCAGCCTGAATTATTAATCCCGATTTTACTACAAAAGTCCCAGGCAGCGCACTACTGAAATTTAATCGTTTGGAGAGCGCGACGGCTGACGCAGCACGTATAGTCCAGCCATTCCCGAGGAACGGTGATTCTCCAGCGGCCGGTAGCATGAGCATGTCTGCAGGCCCCACGGAGACGCTTGCCTTCCTGCAAGTCCTGTGCTACGTTCAATTCACTAGCGCAGGCGTCGCTGCCTGCATCTGAAGGAGGCTTGTCACACGATGTCGACGGAGCAATATGCCAGCCTGATCGGCGTGGTGCTGGAAAAGTTAATGCAGACGCATAAGGAGCTGCAATTTAATTACGACGGCTTGAGCAGCCTGCTCAGCCAGCATAGTGAAGAGGAACGCCGCAGCGTGCCGGAGCTGATCACCATCACCGAGCTGCGCGACGGCTATGGCGAGCTGCTGCAGACGCTGGAGCGCCGCTATCCGGGCGTCAAGTAGCAGGCGCATGGCTCCCCTTGGCCTGGAAGTAGCGCAGACAGCGCAGAGCTGTTGCTGCGCAGGGTCAGCGGGGCGGATTGCGGGTAGTGTTCGCCCGAAACGCCTGGCCTGTGTGAAACCTGACGGCGACAGCTTCGTAACACATACGGAGACCCGAAAGGAGGAGCTTTATGTTAAAACGTCTGTTGGGCAAAGTATTAAACAGCGCGCTTCACTCCAAACGCTCCCGTCGCTATGGCAGCAGCTCTGGCCGCTACCATCGTCCCGGACCTATGCGTCATTCGTCGTCAGACCGGTATCGCCAGCACCGCTCCTACGGCTCCGGCTACTATAAGAGCAGGAAGCATTCCAGCTCCTGACAAAACGGCAACTGGTCCATTCAATCCAAAGCCGGAGCGCTGCGCGACAGCAGCGCCCGAAGCCGGATAAACCGCAGCATCGCGGCCTCACCCGCCGCTTCGAACCAAGCATCGCTTTTCATCGAAAGCTGCTTCTGCTTGGCAAACTTCGCTGGCGCGGGTCAACGCCTGACTTGAGGCTTCATGATCCGGCAGCCTGCATCCCGCATGTGTACCCCCTTTGCCGACGCAAAGGGGGTTTTAACCGTCCGCCTGCTTCAGCTTGGCCGCCGCCCGCTCCAGCTCCCCGGCTAACTCGACAACACTTGAATAAGGCAGGCCGGGGCCCATCAGCCTGCGCAGCACGGCGGCCGTCTCCGGCGACAGCGTCAGCTCCTGCTGCCAGTCGCTGTCCGCCTGTCCGGCTTCCGGCGGCTCCTCATACGCGGAATACAGCAGAAACAGCAAGAAATGACCAAGCGCATACAAGTCGCTCTGCACAACAGGCAGACGGCGACATCTCTCCTCCTCGTTCTGCGGCGGCTCAAGCTCGTCCTCATCGCCGATTCGACGGGCGAGGCCGAAGTCGATCAGCTTGAGTCGGCCTTGCTGGAGCATAACATTCGGAATGCGCAGATCCAGATGCACCCACCCCTGCTCATGAATAAAGCGGACAACCGGCAGCAGCCGGGTCAGCAGCCGCAAGCTTTCCAGCTCCGTGAAGCCTCGCCCCTGCTCGAAGATAAGCGTCTCCACCGTTGCTCCGTCGACCCATTCCATCGTCAGCCAAAGCCCGCGCCCTTCCTCCAGCAGCGGTCCGCTGGCCGGAATATCGGGATGCGCAAGCGCCTGCAGCGCCTCGTGCTCCCGTCGGAGCAGCCTGCGGCCGAGCGCCCGCTTGCTGGGCTTTGCCTGCTTCAGCACCACCGTTTTATTCCCGATGCGGTCCTCGGCCAAATACGCTATCCCATAGCTGCCTTCCGCCAGAAAACGCTGGAGCCGGTAGCGGCCCTGCACCTCATAGCCAGCCTGCAGCGGGTAATCTATCCATGCCTCATAGGCTCCGCGCAAATACCGGATCAACGCGCCCCCGCCCCCTCACACACCGTGACAAACCGGCGAAAGGAGCCTTTGCGAATCTCGCAGCCGTCTATCGCCCGCAAGCCCGCTTGTGGAAGCTGGCTGTCAACCGGATCAATCGCGACAATCACGACCCTGCGCGCCAGTCGGCCAGCGCCAGTCAGCAGCTCCAGCCGATCCTTATCCGATAGCCTTGAGCATAAATTATACGGCAAGTCCAACACAGCAGCGTCATAACACCCCTCCAGCAGCCGCATATCCTGAATATGCACCTGCTGCGAATAGCCGAAATGCCGCAAATTTTCCCGCGCGCCCAGCACAGCCAGCGGATTGATGTCGAAGCCCTCCATGTCAATGCCCATCGACAGCGCTTCGAGCAAAACGGTCCCGATTCCGCAGCAAGGATCGACGGCCCGGATTCCCTCGGGCTGCGGAACGGCAATATTGGCAACGGCCCGCGCCACCCGCGTGCCGAGCGCCGTCGAATAGGCACGCGGCTTATCCTTGTGCCGCAGCCACACGGCCTCCTGCTCCTCCAGCTCGCCAAGCACCCAGCGATCCGTCAGCCGAGCCAAGCCGAGCCGGATGTCCGGCGTTCGCATCTCCGCCCGGCCGCGAATGCGCGCGCCTACAAGCCGCTCCAGCCCGCGCCGCTGCTCATAGCTCAGCCCGTCGGCAGCCAGCGGCAGGCACACAACCTTGAAGCTCGCTCCGCGCAGCTCCAGCTCTGCTGCCTGGGCGGCGATGCCTTCCGCCTCCACCGCTTCACAGCGGATATGAAGACGCTGCTTTATAAACGGGCTGCGGCTCGGATCAAGCCGCATGCCGCTTTTCATCCAGACCGCTGCCTCCGAATAAGCGCTCCCGAACAAGGCCCGCTGCTCCAGCGCGCATAAATCAGCTTCGTCCTCGTGGAACGCATAAGTGTATACATAAGATGGCTTCTTTTCCATCGAAGACCCCGCTTTCCGGCCGTCACCGCGGCCTTTGTTGGTGTTTCGCACGGCTTCCGCACGCACGGGCAGGCTTGCCGTTACCTTGACTTACGTCAGCCGCCCAAATCGCCTATAATAAAGCTAGCCTGTACTTGTCCCACCCTTTCAATTGCGGAGCCAAGGAGCTGTACCCTGATGAATTCCCGCCGTCTCACCTTACTTGCCGCAGGCTGCGCCCTGCTTTGGATCATGCTGGCCGCCGCCTTTGGGCGGTACGACCTGGCGCTATCACAGGCGCAATATAACCCGTCCGCCGCCTGGGCCCGCTGGTTCGAGGCATACGGCGAGCATCCGCCCCTTCTGTTCGTCTGGCTCAGCGGCCAACTGCTATTCCGCACAGCAGCGGGGATGCGCTCCAAGCGGCGCAGACTGCTGCAGCGTCTGGTCGCGCTCGCTGTACAGCTGATCGCCGGACTCGCGCTTATTTATATGACCGCTGAACGCGGGCTTCACCTGAAGCTGGACAACGCCGACTGGGCCTGGGCGCTGGTAGCGCTGGCAGCGGCGGCAGTTGCCATGCAGCTGGCTTTGGCGCGACTGGACAGCGCGCTGCTGGCCCGGCTAAATACGGTGGCCTGGCTGACGCTGCTGCTTGTTGGCGCGGAGATGGCGCTTGTCCACTCGCTCAAGTCGGTCTGGGGACGCGTCCGCTTTCGCGATCTGCTGCCCGATGCCTCCGGGTATACCGCCTGGTACATGCCGATGGGCGCAACCGGCAACCGCTCCTTCCCGTCCTCGCATGCGGCCAACAGCTGGACGGCGCTGCTGCTTCCGGTCTATGCTGCCGCCGCCTTTGCCCGTCCGCCCCTTATCCGCGCCGCCTGGGCCGCCGCCTTACTCTGGGGCGCTGCGACCACCTACAGCAGGCTTGTGCTCGGCGCTCACTACGCGTCCGATCTGCTCGTCGGCTCCAGCATCACGATTTTGCTATTCCTGCTGCTGCGCCGCCTGCTAGTCGGCGAACAGTCAGCCTCGCTGCCCGGCTACAAGCAACGAAGGGACCTTTCCTCCTGACGAGGAACAGGTCCCTTTGTTTCCGGCAGGCCCGCCTACAAGCAGGCTCGTGACGAACCCGCGCGCCGGACACCAGATGCAAGTGCAACGAATCGTTAAAGCCTCTGCGGTTGAAAGCGGCTATACAGGCAACCCGTCCGCCGCCTGCTGCTGCACAAATCGACATTGTCGATGCCAACGAGCCTAGGCAGAGTCGGCCGCGGTCGCGGCATGCATCGGAAGCCTCACCGTCATCTTAGTGCCTTCGCCCAGCCGGCTCAGTACCTCGATCTCGCCCTGATGATGCTCTACCAGCTGCTTGACCATAAACAGACCGATGCCTTGTCCGCCCTTCTGGTCATTCGTTTTCTCGTACTTCTGGAACAGCCGTAGCAGCTGGCCTTCATTCATCCCGACGCCAAAATCCTCCGTCTCCAGGATCAGGAACCCTTCTTCGCAGCGCGCTGTGAAATAGACGGGCCGACCTTCCTCGCTATATTTAATCGCATTGCTGATAATATTCGAAACAATAAGCTTAAATCCCGTCACATTGCTCAGCAGCCGTTCGTGGCCCTCCAGCTCAATACGGTGATCGAACTGAATATTTTGGGTCCGCGCCTTCACATCCATCATTTCCATGACTTCCAGCAGCAGCTCCCTGGGCACGGTCAGCTTCCGCCGCCATAACGAATCCGTGGACAGCATCTGCTCCGTGTTGATAATATGCGAAATTTCATTGTCGATTAACATCACATAGTCGCAGATCGCCTTCAGCTTGTCGCGGTCCTCCGGGTCCTTCACCTTGCTCATCAGCAAAGTCGAATACGCCTTGATCACCGTCAGCGGATTACGCACCTCATGCGACACGACGTGGGCAAAATCCAGCTTCTGTCTGTACAGATCCATCTGCGATTCCAGGTCCTGCTGCGTTGCATGCAGAAGCGATTCCGGCTGCTTAACCGAACCAGGCTGGTACAGCGTGGACACGACCAGCGTCTCGTCGGTCATGAAATACGGGTGCGTCTGCAGCGCTTTCAATTGAACGGACGCAGGCACCTGCTGAGCATCGTAAGCGCAGACCGTTATAAAGCTCTGCTTGCTCAGCTTCTGCTCACAGAACGCTTCATAGGCTTGCAGCTTGTTCATCAGATCAGCCTGTGACTTCCAGCCGACATGTCCCCATACCCGGACATCCTGCTGCCGCTCGATGTACGGTCGAAACAGCCGGATAATCTTCTCCGTTACATAATCCTTGTCCAAGTCCCGATCCACTTCGCAGAAATCGGCTTGGCTGATGAAATGCACATCATCACGCCAGTTTGGCGTGTCGAGCCTGGCGGTCAGCTCGCGCTCCATCGCCTCGTGCATTTCCAGGGTGTCCACCAGAACGATCCGCTGACCGACCTGCAGCCCCGACGAAATAAAGGAAACCGCGTTGTCGATATATTTGTCGCGCTCACAAAAAAAGTACAAAATATGCGAACCGCTTTGTACATGAAGCTTATTGGTTAAAGGGATGCTGTTATGCGGAGCCATTCTTGTTCCTCCGATTTGTTCGTTTCCTTCGGCCGGTTCGAGACGAACGAGAGACCTCCTGCAAGCAGTCCTCACGAATTCGACATCAGCGCGCATAAGGATCATGGTAAACACCGTAAGACCTTACTTTTATTATATCTGTCCGAGGTGAAAAGACAACGGAATATCCCGATATTCCGTGCTGAATACCAGAAAAATGATCGAAAAAGCTACAAAATTCGCAGGCTAAACGTGTTTTGACCCTATTTGACTACAGTATTTTAGCACTGTATAGTGCTATCATGAAAACCAAACTTTCGAATCGTAACCGAATTCTCGATGTCGCTTCCGTTTTGTTTTTGACCAAAGGTTATGCCGCAACGTCTATGGATGAGCTGGTTAAGGCCAGCGGGGTCGCCAAAACAAACATTTATTATCATTTCGGGAGCAAGGAGGACCTGCTGGGGGCCATTGTGGACCGGATGATGGCGCACTACGAGGCAATGGCGCTGCACGTCGCAGGCATGAGGGAGCTGACGATCGCCGACAGGCTGGAGCGGCTGCTTCACGCTCTCTTTGAACAAAATAAGGAAACGGCCAGTCTCGGAGGCTGTCCCTTCCTGACGCTGTATACCTAGACAGCCGCTGAATGGCCGCAGGGCCGGGAGCGAATCGGACAGTTTTTCCAGCGCCAGCTTGAGCTGATCGAACAGCTGCTGCAGCGGGGTGTGGCGCAAGGAGAGTTCGCCGCGACACTGCCTGTCGCGCAGTTGGCTTCCGTGCTCCTGTCGGCGCTGGAGGGCGCTTACCGTCCGGCCCATAACCGGCTGAGGAGCAAGCCGCCGCAGAAGTGCCGGCTTTGGCTCAAGCGATTCACAAAGCCTGCTCGCCGTCAGAAAGCTTCGCGCCCACGGCTTCTCCCCTACGAAAAAAAATGAAAAACCGCTCAATGAGCGGTTTTTCCCCTTTCCTGTCCTAACCGTGGACAGCTTCACTGGCAACCCGGAACGTCAAAATTTCATAAGGACGAATTTCAAAAGCAACGCGCCCCTCAACAGCAGACAGCTCCGCCTCTGCATGCTCCAGCAGATTGCAGGCATACACAGCGGCATTGCCCAGCTGCGGCAGCTGTAAAGACGCTTTGGTGCGCCGGCCGTGCGCCTCATACACCCGAATGATCATGTCGCCGTTTTGCTCCGCTTTTTTGATCACCTCGATGATGACGTTGTCGCGATCAACGGAAGCAAGGGAGCATTCCGACGGCAAATCTCCAGCCTGTACTCCGATCTCCCGAGCGTACAAAGGACGATTCAGATCGTACGCCTCCTGAATGACGCGCCCTTCCCGGAAATCCCCGGCATGCGGATATAACGCATACGTAAAGTGGTGCATTTCCTTATCCGCCGACGGATTCGGGTACACCGCGCTTTTAATCAGCGACAGCCGCACTACCGAATCGTATACATCATGCCCGTATTTGCAATCGTTCAGCAGCGCCGCTCCATAGCCGGTTTCCGCTAAATCGACCCATTTGTGGCCGCATACCTCAAACCGCGCTTCATCCCAGCTTGTATTGCGGTGCGTCGCGCGCTCCACATTGCCGTACTGAATTTCATAGACAGCCTTGTCGGTGCGAATGTCCAGCGGGAAGGCCGCCTTGAGCAGCAGCCGCTCCTCCTTCCAGTCCACCGCGGTGCGGAAGTCGATTCTGGCCGTATGGCGGTAAAACGTGATCGTCTGTTCAATGACCGAGTCCATGAAAGCTCTTCTGAGCAGCAGCGAAGCCCGGACCGGACCGTTCTCCACGCACTCAAGCTGCTGCAGATCGGTAATCTCCCACATTTTCTCCACAAACGTCTGGTCGATGTTCCAAGCCTCATATTCGGCCGGCCGGTCCTCGAACACCTGCAGCACATTGCCGCGCTCACCAGCCTTGATCAGTTGTCTTTGCTCCGACTTGTCCCACACCGAGGTCAGCTCGCCCGCTTCGTTCAGCACAATTTCATAGAAAGGCGTGTCGATCCGGTTATGCTCGAAGCGGATCAGCGGCTGATCGGCTGCAGGTACGCGATCCGTGCGGATAAGCGCAAAGCTTTTATACCCGTTCGCCGGTACGCCTGCCGCCACAAACAACAGTCGTCCGTCCTTCGTAAGCTGGCAAGGCAGCTCCTGCTCTCCGTCATATACCGCCATCCGGTCATCACCCGCCGCCAGCTCCACGAGATCGGTGCGTGCAAAGCCCGTCGAATTAAAGACCACGACTTGCTGACCGTCAGAGGAAATGCGGCCTGCAATTCCGTTTAACGATTTGGTAATCAGCTCGCCGGTCAGTTGAAGCACTTCTTCATATTGGGCCTGCGAGTCGGTATACACCTGCTCAATCGAGCTGCCCGGCAAAATATCGTGGAACTGATTCAGCAGCGTCAGCTTCCAGGCGCGCTCAAGCGCAGCAACAGGGTATGCCGCTTCGTGATCCGCCCGCTGGCGAAGCGTCGCAAACAGCTCCGCGTCGGCGAGCTGGAATTCGCTCAGACGGTTGTAGCGTTTATTGCGGGCCATCGACGTATACGTCCCCCGATGATATTCCAGATACAGCTCGCCGGACCATCTCGGCACGTCCTTGTTTCCGCTTAGCGTACGCTCCAGCTGCTCGAAAAACGGTCTGACAAACGTGCGCTTGACCGCCGGAACGCCCGGCAGCCCTTTTTCCAGCCGTCTGCCCAGCTCCAGCATTTCCGAAGTCGGTCCGCCGCCCCCATCCCCATAGCCGTAACATTGCAGCACATCGGTATTCAGGCTTTTGTTCTGGTACCGCTGCCAGGTTCCTTTGACCTGACTCGCATTTAACAGTCCGTTATAGGTGGTATTGAACCCACGGCGCAGCTTGAGGTCGGGATGCTTGTCATACCCGGTCGTCGTAATGAAATGGGTCAAAATCTCCGTTCCGTCGATCCCTCTCCAATACATCGTGTCATTCGGAATCTGGTTCGTGTCGTTCCAGCCGATTTTGGTCGTCATAAAATAATCAATGCCGCTTTTCTTCAAAATTTGCGGCATCGCCGCGCTGTATCCGAAAACGTCCGGCAGCCAAAGCACCCGGTTTTCCACGCCAAACTCCTCTTGGAAAAACCGCTTCCCGTGCAAAATTTGCCGAACCATCGACTCTCCGGAAATGAGATTGCAATCCGGCTCTACCCACATCGAGCCTTCGGCTTCCCAGCGCCCTTCCGCGACCTTTTGTTTAAGCTTTTCATACAGCGGAGGGTAGTCGGCTTTCAAGTAGTCGTAGAGCTGCGGCTGGCTGGACATAAAGGTGTACTCCGGGTATTTATCCATTAAATACATGACGCTTGCGAAGCTTCGGATCACCTTCTCCCGCGTCTGATCCAGCGACCAAAGCCAGGCTACATCAATATGGGTATGGCCGATCGCGTGAACGGTCGGTACAAATTCATGCAACGGGAAACGGCCGCTGTACACCTTGTCCTGCAGAAAAGCGCGGGCTTCGAGCACGGAAGCATGAAATTCGCTGCTGCTCATCTTGCGCAGATCCAGCAGGTTGACCGCCCGGTTCAGCTCCTGAATCAGCGTCATCCGCTCCAGATGATCCTCCGGCAGCAGATCGGCCGCCTCCAGCGCAGTCCTTAGATCGTAGTACAAGTCGCTGACGTCCTGATGCTGCTCGGCTATAAAAACTTCCAAAAATACATGCTCGGCCGTGGTGCTGCAATAGCCGTATAAGGCAAGCTCAAAAACGTCCCCCTCGGAGGCTGCGGCCGTTAGCTCGATTTCCGTATGGTTGACGTCCAGCCCGCAGACCAGCTCGCCGTTAACGAAGGCCAGAAACTGGGGGTTGTCATAGTTCCAAATATCGTCGGCGCCCGTAACGACGCCGCAGATCACCTTCTTGCCCGCAAGGCTTGCCGGAATCTGCAGCTTCGTCTTGAAGACGCTATGGATGTCCTTGCCTCCCCAGCCGTCGCCTCTGCGGAAGATCGGCCATTCCTGCGGATCATCATGGACAAGCTCCCACTGGTGGTAGTCGCAGTTTTTCATATAAAGCTGCTCGGCATACACTTTTCCGCTCAGTCTGGCGGCATCGAGCTGCTTAATCAAGGTCCCGATCCGGGTATATAAGGCATTCGGTTTCATCATGACAGCCTCCTCAAAGTAAAAGCGAGTATAGAACTCGCACGTCCATCTATCGTTTCGTAAGACCGTTGTCGTTGCATCGGATCGGTCTGTTTGGGCAACCTCACTATACCAGACCCGTTTCATGGGAAACTACGTGCTTTTTGCTTACATTTATTATTTTCATTGCATTTCATGCTATAATGCGGGTATTCATTTGACAAATGAGTAAGGAAGTGAACCAGCTTGCCTGAAGCCGCATTACGCTATGAACGAGACCACGCTATCCATATTAATCAAGCCGGGGACCCGCTTTTTTATTTTTTTGATTACGGAGAGCGCTCGCATAGCATCAATATGAAATTTGAGCATTTTCACGATTTTTACGAAGTTCATATTTTAATGGAGCATACGGCCGCTCATATTATCGAAGGCGATCTGTATGACATCCAGCAATATGATATCGTGCTGCTGCGGCCGGCTCTGCTGCATAAAACCCAATATCCCGAAGGCCTCCCCCTGAAGCGGCTCATTATTAATTTTGCCGTTCCGAGCGAGATACCCGGTCTTGAATCCGGCTACGCCGAGCTGCTTTCGCTGTTTCAGGAGCCGCTGCCGATCTTCCGCTTCTCTGAGGAGCTTCGCGAGGCTTTATTCGCGCCCATTAATGAAATTTTCAACTTGTCCAGACATGTGCCGCTGCTGAATGCCGTAGCCGTTCATTGCAAATTTACCGAATTTCTCTACTCCATGTATCGGCACAAGCAGGAGAACCGCTACGTTCGACAAATGCTCGGCAACTCGATAACCCAGAGAATTTACTCGATTACGGCCTATATCCACGGTCATTACATGCAGGAGCTGTCCCTGGACTTTATCTCGAAAAAATTTTTCATCAGCTCCCATTATTTATCGCATCAATTCAATAAAACGACCGGATTTACGTTGACCGAGTATATTCAGATGACACGCATTCGCAACGCGCAGCAGCGGCTGGCCAATACGACGTTAAAAATTACGGAAATCGCCGAGCAGTGCGGATTCACCAGCTTCTCGCAATTCAATCGCACGTTTAATAAGTTCAACAGCATGTCGCCCACGGCGTTCCGCCAATCCAAGAGAGCGGCTAAAGGATGAGGGGGCTGCCATGGATTGGCCTGCGTATTTGAAGCAATGGAACAAGTATCCCGCCTCCGTCCGGGATGTCCGGGACCTGGAGCTGCAGCCGGGGAGCCGCTGCGCGACTATCGCTTGCCGGGCCATGCCTTCCTTGTGATCCTCCGCGGTAAAGTCCGGGCCACGCTGGACGGCGGCGACTGCCCCGCCCTCGCCGCCGGCATGCTGCTTCACGGCTCCAAGGGAGCTGTACTGACGATGCAGGCGGGCACGGCCGGCGCAGCCTGCAAGCTGGTGCTTTACAGGCATGGCCCTGCCGCTTCGGTTCGCTCCGCCGGGACCGGACTGCCCTTATCGGCGCCCTACGCGTTTCAGCCCGTCGATCCGGGAGCTCTGCTGGTCCTGCTGGAGCGTATGCACCGGCACTGGTCCGCAGGCGACGAGCTGAACCGGCTTATGACGACGTCGTTATTTTATCAATGGGTACACGAGCATTTTCGTCAGCTCGCAGCAGCGGTTGATCAGGAGGAGCAGCCGGAGCTGGCCGAGCGCATCGCGCGGTACATCGACGAACGGATCGACGAGCCGATCTCGCTTGAGCAGATGGCCGGACTGTTCCATTACAGCACGCGTTATTTGGCTCGTGTATTCAAGCGCAAGCATGGATGCAGCCCAAGCGACTACATGATCCGCAAGCGGATCGAGCTGAGCAAGCGTATGCTGGAGACGACCGAGCTTGGCATCCGCGAGGTGGCCGCCAACGTAGGCTATGCAGACCTGTACTACTTTAATCGGCTGTTCAAAAAGCAAACCGGGCTAACGCCGCGGCAGTACAAGCTGCAGCAGACGATGCTCACAGGTTCCATTCGTCCGACAAACAGGTCCGAATCGCTGCTTGTTATCGGCCGACCATCCAGGTACAGTATTGGTGACAACGATAATTATTATCAATATGAGTCTTGGAGGGGTCCTTACATGAAACATCAGCTGCAACCCGTGCTGGCGCTCAGCCTGCTACGCGCGCTGCTTTTATTAGTATCCGGATGCAGCAGCTCCGGCTCGGGAGAGGCCGCGGCTGGACAACCGTCGCAGCCAGCCTCCTCTCCCCCGGCGTTGAGAACGCATACGGATGCCCTCGGGCGCAGCGTGCAGCTTCCCGCAGCTCCGCAAAAGCAGTTGTCCTGACGTATGGCGGCTATTTGCTGCCGCTGGGGCTTAAGCCGGTTGGCGTGGGCAAAAACGTGCTGAAGCTGTATCCGCAGGAAATGTCCGGGGTCGCCGACAGCAAGGCGTCGACAAGCTGATCCAGCTCATTGATGCCAGCCAGAAGCCTTAAAGCGACGCAGACTGCCAGACTGCGTGCCAAGCCAAGCCAAGCCAACGCCCCTTCGATAAACCCGAAGGGGCTTATTTCCATTGACCGGTTGTTTCGTCTCGCCAGGTTGACAAGAGAAAATCAACGAGATATGATTGATATATCAATAGTTGATGTATCAACTAATCTCAAGCAATAAACCAAGTCTAGCCAAGGAGGTGCTGCATGAACGAACCGAAGCAGCCATCCGTCATCGACCGGCTGCAGCAGCTCTACTTTCAGATCAGCGCCTCCTTCGGGCATTGCACGGGCGTCAGCCCGTCCCGTTTCCGGCTGCTGCAGCTGCTGTTCACAGCCGGTGAGCTGAGCCAAGCCGCTCTGCAAAAGGAGCTGCAAATCGACCGCGCCGCCATCACCCGCCACCTGAAGCAGCTGGAGGCGGACGGCATCGTCACCCGGCGCAGTAGCCCGAACGACAATCGGATTACCCTTGTCTGCCTGACTGAGCACGGACGGCAGGAAATTGCCTCCTACAGGGAGGAAAAAACGCGCTTTCTCGACCAGCTGCTCCGCGGCTTCAGTGACGAGGAGCGGCTGCTGCTGACCCAAATGATTGAGCGCATGCAGGAAAATATTCAAGATTATAAAGGAGAAGACGAAAAATGAAAACAACAGCTGTCAGCAACGATTTTCAAGCTATTGTGAGCGGACGCCGGTCCATTAAGCAGTATGATCCGAATGTGAAAATCAGCCGCGAGGAAATGACCGCTATATTGGAGCAAGCGGCCTTGGCCCCTTCCTCCGTCAATATGCAGCCATGGCGCTTTCTCGTGATCGAAAGCCCGGAAGCCAAGGCGGCTTTGGCTCCGCTCGCCCGCTTCAATCAGCGCCAGGTGGAAACCTCGGCTGCCGTGATTGCCGTTTTCGGCGATCTGCAAAGCTTCGACAACGCGGACTACATTTACAGCAAGGCTGTGGAGCTAGGCTATATGCCGGCCGAGGTGAAGGAGCAGCAATTCCCGATCATCTCCGGCTTCTACGCCCAGATGTCTCCGGCCTTGAACCGGGATACGGTGCTGATCGACGCCGGGCTTGTCTCCATGCAGCTGATGCTCGTCGCCCGCGCTTACGGCTACGACACGAATCCGATCGGCGGGTACGAGAAGGACAAAATCGCCGAAGCCTTCGGCCTGGACACTGAGCGTTATGTGCCAGTCATGCTCATTTCCATCGGCAAAGCCGACAGCAGCGGCTATCCATCCGTCCGGCTGCCGCTTGACAAAGTCGCGACCTGGAAATAAACACAACATAAAGGAGACTACTCTTATGCTTATTATTCACGCTACCCTGCAAGTCCATCCCGATAAAAAAGACAGCTTTCTGAAAGAAATTCAGCCGCTTGTGGCCGCTTCCCGCGCGGAGGAGGGCAACCTGTCCTACACCCTGTACCCGGACATGGAGCAAGCGCACACCTATCTGATGGTCGAGGTGTGGAAAAGTCCGGAGGCTGCCGCCCTGCACAACCAAAGCGAGCACTTCCAGGCTTTCGTCGCCAAAGCCAGAGACTTGCTGACGGCTCCGCTCGGGCTGGAGATGTATAGCGGGGAACCGTACCGTAAGTAGGGGCAAGTTTTTCGGAAAATCCCGCGGCAGGCTTGGAACGGAGCCTTGAAGGACATGGGTAGAGCCGGGGTCACAGGTAGCAGCGAAGATGGAGCAAACGGACTTTTGCGAGCTTTTTAGAATTACAAAATTAATGGAGAGTTATAGTGAAGTACTTTTATGGAGTATTATCTTTTTTGGGACTCGTCTTGCCCTATTCGCAATTCATCCCTTGGGTCGTGCGCAACGGCTTCGATATGACTCTCCTATTTGAAGCCATAACCAGTTCGCGTATCGGAGCTTTTGCATGGATGGATGTTTAGTTACCGCGATCGTGCTCATGGGATTCATTCTGTTAGAAGGCACCAGAAAGAGAATGAAATATTTATGGCTGCCGATTGCAGGTACGCTACTGGTAGGTCCTTCACTAGGTCTTCCCTTGTTTTTGTTTCTTCGACAATTACACTTGGAGAAAAACATTCTAAAATAACATCAAGGGTGGGAACGGAAACATGGTTAAACGAATCAGTTTAAAATGTTCGGTAAAGTATCTCTTGCGCTGCGCGTCAATGGCGGCGACTTCCTTGTAGATTGTTTCTTTTGTTACTCCAACCTTCTTTATTGAAAACGATACTTCACATAATCTATCAAATCCATGAAGTGTACAGAAGCGAAAAATTATGAATTTCCCATGTATTATATTTTGGGCGCTAAGGATTCGCAGGCCCCTTATGTCATTGCTGGAACAGCCTGATCTGTTCTTTGAGGCTCTGCTGGAAATTAACATGATAGAAGGAATGAATAAATCCAGTGAAACAGGGCGGTCTGAAAAATCATGAAAATAGCAACCCGAAAAAGAAGAGTAAACATAATTATTACGATGCTAATTATTTTGATACTTTTAATTAGCGGAATTATCTGGCAAAATATAATGGTGAAGAGAGAAGAAAAAATGTTTTTGCCACCGGGAAGCGTTTATCGAATAAACTCTCATGACATGCATTTGTATGGTGTTGGTGAAGGTAGCCTCACAATTGTTTTTGTAACAGGCTCAGGAACGCCAAGTGCTTTTACGGATTATTATCTTTTGCAAAGCGAACTGCATCAATATGCAAGGAGCGTAAGTTATGACCATGCAGGTTATGGCTGGAGTGAAAATACAAATATCCCAAGAACAATAGATACAATAGTGGAAGAACTGCACCAGTTGCTTCAGACAGCGAATGAAACATCACCTTATCTTTTAGTTGGGCATTCTCTAGCTTCATTAGAAGTCATTCATTATGCTCAAAAATATCCAAATGAAGTCAAAGGAATCCTGTTGCTGGATGGTGGTAGTCCTGAATATTACGCACAAGGCTTAGAAACCGGATCCTATCTGATGAATAGATTTACTGCAGGATTAAGAGTGACTGGGGTTGTTAGAGCATTAGGGAATATCGGTTTTTTACTTCCTTTCGCAGGTGAAAACATACGGTATAATTGGCTTCCGAGTAAAATTAAAGATATAGACATCGCCATGTATTATAATCACATCGGGGATGATAGTAATTTAAACTGGATAAAAAATATAAACGAAAATGCTCAATTAGTCATTGATGGAGGTTATTTAAAGGATATTCCTTTGCACATTCTATCATCGGATACCGGCGGTGACTGGAGTAGGGTGCAGCAACAGCTGTTGCATTGGTCCAACGACAGCCATCAGGAAACCCTAGCTAATTCTAAACATTATATCCATTGGTCTAACAAAGAAGCAGTTCTTACTAAAATTTTAGATATGCTGAACTAGGGCTTGTCTGAAAACTAGAGGTTGCTTCAAAGGCGTAAGCATAGCATAATTTTACAAGGACGAAATAACGAGGAGCTCATAAGGATGCTAAGACGCCACGAAATCAAGGATCAGGACTGAGAACGGATTAAAGATCAATTACCACCCGAAAACATGGGAGAAGGCAGACCCTCCAAATCTAACCGGGTGATGCTAAATGGCATGCTTTGGAAAGTCAAAACAGGTGCTCCTTGGCGTGATTTGCCTGAACGTTTTGGTCCTTGGAAAACCGTGTATTCCCGATTCCGTTTGTGGAGTAACGACGATCTTTTTCAAAAGGTGTTTGAGTCCTTGACTAGCGATGCGGACTTGCAGGATGCCTCTCTGGACAGCACCTCCTGTAAAGTTCATCAGCATGCAGCGGGGGCTAAAAAGGGGCTGCAAACGCCGAATCCATCCAAGAAATCGGACTGTCCCGAGAGGGGCGCAACACCAAAATCCACGCTGTAGTGGACGCGCCGGGTAACCCGGTTCGGCTTTTTTTAACGCCCGGCAATATCCATGACACTACGGTAGCCATCCAAGCTCTCTCTGACATAATCTTGTCTGGAAGCGTTGCTTTAGCCGATAAAGCCTACGGGACAAAGGATATTCGAACCTATATCGAATCCCAAGATGCCACGTTCTGCATCCCTCCAAAGTCCAATGCGGCACAACCTTGGGAATGCGACTTTTATCACTATAAAGAACGCCATGTGGTGGAATGCTTGTTCAACAAACTCAAACAATTCCGCGGGATCACCACATGCTACGATAAACTTGCTCGAAACTTTTTGAGCTTTGTTTTTCTGGATTCTGCTTTGATTTTGTTGAAGTAGACCCATTATGATGAGTTTTCAGACACGCCCTAGTTAACCCCCAACGTTAATCTAGCCTCCTTGAACATCCCGAACCCCAATTTCTCAAAAGCTCCTTCTTATCAAGATCTCCAGATGCTGCCGGGCAATCTTTATGATAAGCTTCAGGTTTATTTCGCCCTTTACATTCCTTGCTATTTATTTCGAAATTCTGTAAAATGATTTCCTATATGAGGTTGCAATAGGACGAAGCGGCATTGATAAATAGGCTTGTGGGTGAGTAAGCGTAGATATCGCCTCGAACCTCTTGTGATAGAGACGGGCAACCTCCATACCTTAGCATCAATCATGAAGGATTCACCTCGAACAAATCCGTTACTCGCTGGGCAAGACCTGCCAAGGTACGTTTAAAAACGGTCTCATCGTTGAGCGCTCTACTGAGTATCAATCCGCCCTGAATACTGCCAATCGCATCTTCCGAAATTTGAGTAGCAACTTCCATAGATGCGCCTGTTCGAACAATTGCGGCACATAAGGCAGCGATCCACCTTTTAAAATACTGTCGAATCTTCGAAGCGAACCGATCACGCGTCTCGTCTAGGGCAAAAGCACCGACAAGACATATTCGTTGACCCGACTGAAAATACGCATCGACCTCTCGCCACATGTTTTGAATAGCTGCACGGGGTTCGTCCCGTTCAAGCGGCTCAAATATGTTGCTTATGAACCATTGATCGATGTGTTCGAGAATCTCGGCAGCCATTTCATCTTTCCCCCCAGGGAAAAAATGGTAAATACTTCCTTTGGAAAGACGTGTGCGGGCCGTTATTTTGCTCATGGATGCGCCCTCGTAACCGAGCTCGCGAAACACCTCAGCAACCATCGGAATGACATCGGCCTTTTCGAATACGGTACGGGTCATAGACCTAGATCGGTTAGACCGGGGTGGTCATCGGGGCGCCGACCGAGCGGCCAATGAAACTTTCGTTCAGCTTCACTAATCGGCAAATCGTTAATCGACGCAAATCTGCGCTTCATCAAGCCATCAGCGGCAAATTCCCAATTCTCGTTCCCATACGACCGAAACCAATTTCCGCTATCGTCATGCCACTCATATGCAAAGCGTACTGCAATCCGGTCATCGGTGAACGACCAAAGCTCCTTGATCAGCCGATAGTCCAGCTCTTTAGCCCATTTTCTTGTTAACAACGAAATAATTTCCGTGCGACCGACTAGAAATTCGCTGCGATTTCTCCAAGAGCTGTCCTCCGTATAGACAAGTGAGACCCGTTGCGGGTCGCGGCTGTTCCAGCCATCTTCTGCCAGCCGGACTTTTTTAATCGCGGATTCATGAGTAAATGGGGGAATCAGTATATTCAATAAAATTCTCCTCGCTTTCTATTCCGTTTAGTTTAGTATAAACCGATCGGTTTACAAATGCAAGCTGCACTTAATAATTAAGCAAAAGAGGACTTCGTATACAAATCAACGCGCTAAACAAAACCTTGTCGTTGCATACAGCAGGGAGAGCAGAATCGCAAGTTGGCTCTAGGCCACGATATGACTAAGAGGAACATACATGGGGGTGGACTTGTGAAGAACATACACGTTTATCATTATGATGCATTCAGCAAGGTTCCCAATTTGGGAAATCCAGCGGGAGTCGTGTTGGATGGCGAAACTCTTACCGAAGAGGAAATGAGAGAAATCGCTGAAAAAGTAGGCTTTAATGAAACAGCTTTCCCTCTTAAGTCCGATAAAGCAGATGTAAGAATTCGTTTTTTTACACCCGGTCATGAAATAAATCTATGTGGCCACGCAACGATGGCTACGATCTACGCTTTAAAAACAAAGGGATTACTTGGTGATGCTGCTGACCTTCTGATTGAAACAAAAGCAGGGGTTTTGCCGATTCGATTGTCTTCAAACGACGGGCTTGACATTACCATGAGGCATGCTGTTCCCCAGTTTCAAGAATTTAAAGGCTCTCTCAAAGATCTGGCTGACTCCATGGGAATTGAAGAAAGTGATATCGAGTCAGAACTGCCCACAATGTACGGAAGCACAGGTACATGGACGTTGTTGATCCCAATCACAACCCTTGCCGCATTCAAACGAATGCAGCCCAACAATCAACTTTTCCCGAAGGTGCTGCAGGAAATGCCTAAAGCATCTATTCATCCGTTTTGTTTTGAAACCTATGACCCTCATGCACATATGCACGCACGTCATTTTTCTTCTCCGTTTTCCGGCACCATTGAGGACCCGGTCACTGGCACAGCCTCTGGGGTGATGGGCGCTTACTACGCTAGATACATCAACAAACAAGCTCCTTCTTTAGAGCTTCTGATCGAGCAGGGGCACGAGATCGGAAGGGACGGCAAGATCCGAGTGTCCGTCACCGATAACGGGAATGTGATTGAAATTACGGGGAATGCCGTTTACGTAAATGAGTTTGATGTTCTCATTTAATCTTTTGACTTCATAGGGAAGGATTGAATAACGCGAGATTAAAGAAAGGGCCATCCCATAAGGGATGGCTCTAACACTGTCCGCTACATTGCGGAGAACCTTGCCCTAAATAACGGCAAGTTTCTTTCGGGAAATCCTGTAGCAGACATGGCCAGTCAAAACGGGATTCTTTTTGTACTTATGACGTAGTCATGTTCGGTTGCCCACTTCACGAGTCCATTCCAGAAATTTTCACAAGCTGAAACGATCTTTGAAGGTTCTGATAATTCACCAAACATAACCATGCGTACAATATTGTCGAATCCTTCTGGACGGCCAGGCAGTTCCAATGCTTCCGGTAATACCATTGAGCCAGTCGAGAAAAGTTTTTGGTTGTGTAACCCGACTAACATAGCTCCGTATTGAGCAAACTCCACTGCCAAGTAGGGCAAGTAGGTGTATGGGCCACTTAGACTGACATTCCTAAGTTTCCCAACAAATTCGTACATTTCCCCTACAAGGACTTCATTGATTGAACGTCGGAAATCTTCCCTTGCTGGTGATGCGGCAACTTCCTTCAATCTTGGGAAAAAGCCCTTTGGATCATACAGACTAAGTTGAGAAAAGAATGGACCATGCGTCAACGGCCATTTCTCCTCAACAGTAGACGCGGTTTCAAGAAGAATGTCCGCACTACAGACGTTCACTTCAGCTTTCCAAGGCCCGGCCGACCATTCATAGCTAAAATCTACGGATTCGCTGGATTCATTTAGTACACAAAACATCTCAATGTCTGAAAAAGGGCCGTCCGTACCTCTGGAAACAGAACCGTAGACTCCAATGGCGAGGATTTTTTCTCCGTACACCTCGTGTAATCTCGAAGCAATTTCGTGGCAGGTTTCCAGTCTTTCGTTTCGAGAAATATTTACAGGTCCATTCATGTGCATTAGTGTGCATCTCCCTTTGATTTATTTGGGTGAATAATCACTAACACATGGATGGAGGACCTCGGGCTTAACGGGGAACTTTTGGGGGATGCATTTGATTCCCTCCCAACAATTTTCTTATGTAAATTTTACCCAAACCAAGTTGATTTGACAAGATGTGGGGCGCGGTTTACAAAAAAACTTGCCGTTCCATACAGCGCGGTGAACCGTATCACGAATAGCGGCCAAGCCTTTCAAGGCTTGGCCGCCACCTTCGCCGTAAGCTGCAGCCTCAGATGTCCAGCCGACTCAGATGGCCTCCTCGCTGAATGGCCTTTCTCAGGCTGACGCAGCAGGGCGCCGACTGTAGTCGGCCACCGCCCCGCTCACCCGCGACCCCTCTCGTCCGGCTACTTTCCTACCCGGAGTTTCGGACATAGAAGGTAACCGGCTCGACCGGATAAATGGCCTCGCCGATTCTGGCGCCAAGACCGGTGACCGTAATGACGAGATCAGCTTGCTGCGGCAGCGGATATACGTAGTTAATCAGAATCATATCGTCTCCTTGTCTGCTTTCATACACATAGGCTTCATTCACCTTCATTCCGTTGACAGTTATGTCGGTCTTAGGCATATTCCACGCGTAATACAGATCGAAATCCAGCTTCGAATGAAGAATCTGATGCCCGCCGCTCATCAAATACGGATTATTCGGCGAATTTGGCTCAGCGGAATTGAGCAGTTGCAGCGGCAGCTGCGGCTCGAAGAAATTGGCGCCACTGCCGACTCCCGTTACAGCTCCTGGCTTCCTCTCGGTCTGCGGCTGCACCTTAATCTGAACAGGCTCGCTCGGCTTCTTGCCTGCCGCTATGGCCTTGATCGTCCACACGTCGTCAGCCTGCGCCAGCGCAATAATCGGAATACGAACCTTGCCCTCGCCTTCGGCATACCCGATCGTGTCGCCAACCGCATTCATTACGAACAGCGATGACCGCTCGGCCACCTGAACCTCCCAAAACGGCATCCAGGCCACGGGCAGCTCGAATGCGGGTGCAGCCGTGAGTGGCGACTCCTGAACCGTCAAGGTAACAGGCTCGCTCGAACGGTGCCCAGGCGTCTCCCCGACGAACTGAATTTCTTCTCCTTTCTCAAACGAATGCTCGAACGAAAGCGTAAAATCTCCTGCTTCGTTGGCATAGCCAATCGTAATCGTTCCAGTCGTTCGTTTCGCCACGATTGCAGCAAACGGATCGGCGCGCCCGGTCATGTGCGGGGTCAGCTCCAGCAGCCTATCGACATTGAGCTGCGGTCGAGACGATACGCCGTCCAGATATGGTGCAATCGGCACAAGCACAGGCTCGCTGTCGGTCATTTGATCACCGCGAGCCGTGATGTTAACATGCTTTAGGCCAGACAGCTCCATGCCTCGCAAATCAAGCGTAAACCGTCCACTTTCACCCGCATAAGCAGTCTGCAGTTGTCTGCCTTCAGTCGGATGATAGGCGGTGATGGTAGACCACATGGCCGCTTGGCCTGTCAGAATGCCTCCGTTCGGATAAACCGTGCCGGTAACGGACGGCGGTTCCGACGGTATGACAGGATAAGACTGCACGACAACGACAAGCGGATCGCTGATCTCCTTGAACTCCTCCTTGACCGTTACATGAAACTTGTCCCCGACCTCGAGCATAAATCCGTGCAGCAGCAGCAATCGGGAAAACTGGTACGGCCGTTCGATGGCGGCCCAGGCGTCATAATCCACATACACTCCGCCAAGGTACAACCCGTCGGGCAGCGTAGCTTCAACATACAACTTGCCATGCTTGGCGCCTGTAGTGCCGTAAAGCACGAGCGTGCCCTTATAATAATCGCCGAATAGCGTCGGCGTCTGGCTTTTGGCGCTGCCCTGCACGGCCAGCTGCAGCGGCAGGCTGGCATCCTTGCCGTAGCTGTCTGCCGTTATCTCGATAACGCCGCCCGGCTCAAATTGGCCCGTCAGCTTGACGAGCGCATAGGCACTGTTCGCCGGCATCTGGAGCCGCTGCAGAAGCTCCTCGCTGCCCTGCTGCCGCACGGTAATCCAGCTTCCTGGCTCCGCTGACACCTCAAGATAGCCGCCGGGCGAATAAACAGCACCGTCCACTGTCGGCGGCTGTGTGCGCTTGCCGCTGACCGCCTTAATTACAACGCTCGCGGCCTCGCCATACCCGTAGCCGTATTCGGTGCTTCTCGCCTGCACAAGCAATCGGTCTCCGGCTTTGGCGGCCCCCAGCGTTTCCACGCTCTCCAGCTCCTGACGGAATTTCCCTTCGCCGTCAGCCGTCGTGGCCAGCATGACTGCACCGTTCTCCAGCCGGACGCGTACATCCGCATTCGCTGTCGCAGTTCCTTCAATGACGCCGCCATCGGCGTAGACCGCGGCCGAAACGACAATCGGCGCAGCGGACAGCGGCGAATGCTCAACTTCAACAGCAACCGGCTCGCTCACTTTATACGGATACCCGGCATTGGCCGTGACAAGAAGCGTCTCGCCGGGGAAGGAGGCAACCTCAAACGGGATCAGCGTCCCGGCCGATGCGAACGCCCCGCTGCCGACAAGCGCCCCGGATTGCCTCCTGACCTCGATCAGTGCATTCGCGCTTGCATCCACATAGATGCCCCGGCCCTCGCTGTACACCGACTTCACAACGGCAGGCTTGGCGGATCTCACCCTCTCCTGTGCGGTAAAGGTTACCGCTGCGCTCTCAGCCTTGCCCGGAAGCTGCGCGACTACCTTATAGGAAACTCCGGCGCTAAGCGGCGCCTGCGGCGAAAGCTTGTACTCGCCGATTCGTCCGGCGGCTGTTGCGCTTGCCAGCTCCTCGCCGCCGGACGACAGCAGCCTGACCTTCGCGCCTCGCTCTGCCCGCCCCTGCACGTAAGCATCGTCTTCATAGAAGTCCTGACTATTCATAAATGAGGCTACCGTTGGCCGAGCCGTCGTCTGCGCCTCCTCCGGTGAATCATACGGCAGCACCGTAACTTGCATCGGCGGCAAGGGGAAGGTCACACCGTCCTTGGACAGCTGTCCGCCCAAGGTGACGACAATTTCGAACGAGCCTGCAGCCGGTCGCGACACGAGCCCCGCCGGGCTGAGCGTCTGCTCCAGATCCGACGACCAGGAGACGGATGCCTTCCCGCCGCTGCTCCCCGGATAGTTCAGCTCTATCGCATCCGGCAGCACTACGTGATGTCTGATCGCGTAGCTGCTGTCGCCAGGCGCATACTCGATCTGCGCACCGGCAGTCGGCGCAGCCATTTCCAGCACTCTGCGCAGGTAAACGTCCAGATCGAAGCTATAGAAGAGCAGCGTTCTGTTCTGCTCGTCAGTCAAATCGTTCTCGACAGCTCCCGCTGCCTTGGCAGCCTGCCAAAGCGCCCGCGCCTTTCCAACCTGGCGCTCGGCTTTCCCGTTATATTCATAGAAGGGCTCAATCGCCTCAATGGCTGCAACCGCAAGCTTGAGCGCGATCGCCTTGACTCCATCCGCAAGCTGCGGATCGAAGGCAATCGTCCCGCTTTGCTCCAGCTCCAGTGGCAAGTTGCCGATCGCTGTCGCATCACCGGCGAGCGTGACCGGTCGGCGTACCGTCAAATTGGCCAGCTCCGCCCCTTCGGACAGATGGAGCACCGGCGGCTGCGACTGCTCTGACACGATCACCTTGCCCTTGAACTTTCCGCCAAGCCTTACGGTTTCACCGCCTTTGTTCAGCGCAATCTCTACCGTACCCGCATAGCCGTCCGCCATGGTAACGTCGAGCTGGGTCTGGCTGGCCAGTTCTGTCCGCACCACAGCCGTACCGCCCTCGTACAGCACACGCACAGGATGCGTCTGCTCCGCCGCATCAACCGTGACCTGCTCCGCCTGCACATCGTTCAGATGAACAGATTGCGTATTGCCGGACCGCACGACGATTTTTGTCGCCTTCACCCTGCGCAGTGTCAGCTCCCCAAGCGGCCCCGGGTCAAGAACAAGAGTACCCAACACGGTAGTTTGGCCTGTCAACGGTCCGTAAGTACCGCCCTGCTTCAAGGTATAATTGCCCGTATAAGTGCCGCCGCTATTCAAGATTTGCTCAGTAGGAGGCTCCACGCCCCCGGGGGAGGGCGTAGGCGGCTCTGGCTGTGAAGCATCATCCTCCTGTGAACCGGACTCCTGCTGCCCGGCCTGCAGCGGCGGCTGTTTATCCTGCTGCCCGGTCTGTGAAGGAAGCTGTCCCTCCTTCCCCTTCTCCTCCTGCGCCCGTAGTCCGAGCTCCGCCGCCCGCCGCGCGTATACCGCCCGATTTTGCATAAATTCGTAAGTCAGTCGGGCAGCGGCCTGGCGGTCGGCAGGCTGCTGCGGCAGGAAGCTCAGCCCGCCCGCTTCATCCGGCGTCCCTTCAACAAGGTCAATCGCATACGCCAGCGCTACATAAGGCTGCGCCCAGCTGGAAATCCCGCTCCGGTCTGTAAACAAAGGCTCCTTCTGCATCGCCTTCGCCTGTTCGTCCAAACCGAGCGCACGCACCATAAAGATGACCAACTGCTCCCGTGTCACCTCGGCGCTCGGACCAAAGCTTGAGGCGGACAAGCCCTGGACAACGCCAGCCCGGGCAAGCGCGCCGACATAGCCGCTGTACCAGCTTTCCCTGACCACATCGCGGTAAACGGACGCGGCTGCCTCGTCCGGCTGCAGGCCGAGCGCAAGCGCCACAATTTTCGAAAGCTCCGCCCTTGTTACCTGCTTGAGCGGCTGAAAGCTTCCGTCCGGATAGCCCGATACAATACCGGCGGCGACTAATGCCTCAATCTCGGCTTGGGCATAGGAGGCCGAAATATCGTTCAGGCTGGCAGACGCAGCTGCGGTAGCTGTCTCAGCCGCGCCTGCCGTAAGTATGGCGCTCTGCGGCGCAGCGGCGGCATAGCCGCTCCATGCTTGCAGCAGCATGCAGACGAGCAGCAGACGCACCGCCAGCCTATTGCGTAGTAATAACTTGGACAATGATAATCCCTCTCTCTCGATGTCAAGATAGCTGCATTATACATGTCCCTGTTTAAGTTCTGTTTAAGTCGCCGCAAGCGCGCAAAAGCTCCAGGCCGTTGCTGCGCCTGGAGCTTTGCCCGCTTGCTATTGCTCGCTGCCGCCGAACTTGTAGCCGAAGCCGCGAATCGTCAAAATGTAGGCTGGATTTGCCGGGTCCCGTTCGATTTTTTTACGAAGATGATGGATGTGAACCATGACAGTCCGCTCGTCGCTCATCCCGTCCAGCCCCCAGATTCGCTCGTACAGCCGACCGACGCTGAACACCTGATTGGGCTGGTCCATAAGATGGAGCAGCAGTTGAAGCTCCTTCGCCGGCAAGACGATCGGCTTGTCATTCACCGTGACCTCCAGCCGCTTCTTGTGTACGAAGAGCCAGTCGTCCCGCCATACGTCTGCGCCGCCGCCCGCTCTTGCGCCTGCCGAGCGATAACGCCGCAGCCCCGCCTGCACGCGCGCCACGAGCACCTCCGGCTCAAACGGCTTCGTCACGTAATCATCCCCGCCGATGCTCAGCCCGGCGACAATATCCTGCGGATTTTTTTTGCTGGTAATAAAAATAATCGGAACGTCCGAGCAGCTCCGAATGGTTTCCACCAGCCTCATGCCGTCCATGCCGGGCAGCATAATATCCGTGATCAGCAGCTGATACTGCGTGCGCCGAAACAGCTCCAGCCCTTGCTCCGCATTAGCGGCAATATCAACGCGAAATCCTTCCTTCCGCAAATAAATCGCCACCAGCTCGCAAATATCAGGATCGTCTTCAATCAGCAAAAGAGTCGTCTCCATGCTCTTCTCCTTTCGGGTCATGGACCGCGGCGGCGCGGAGGGCTCCGACCTTGGCGGGAAGTATCATATAAAAGTCGCTGCCTTCGCCGGGGATGCTCGTTACGCCGATTTCACCTTGATGGCGGGCCACAATTTCCTTGCAGATCGCCAGCCCGAGGCCGCTGCCCGCCGATCCCTGCCGATGACCGGCAATCCGGTAACGGCGCTTGAAAATGTGGGGAAGCTCTGCTTCCGGGATTCCGCTGCCGGAATCGGTCACATGAATGACCACATGGCTGACAGGAGACTCATCGCCGGGCCTGAGTTCCGTCCAGATTCGAATGACACCCTCTCCGGGGGTGTATTTGACTGCATTGGAAATCAGGTTGGCGAACACGCGCTCGAACCGGAACCGGTCAAGCCTCGCTAGCAGCTCCTGACCCGCGGGAAGCGAGTACTGCGGCTCCTCCCACAGCAGCGTTATCCCCTGCGCGGCCGTCTCGGCGGCGTAGCGGTAGCTCAGCTGACGCAGAAAGGGCAGGAGCGGCGTCTCCGCCAGCTCAAGCTGAATTTCGCCTGTTTTCAACTGGCTCAGCTCAATGACGTTGTCGATCAGCTTCTCCAGCAGCAGGCTGCGCTCATAAATGCGGCCGGCGTACGCCGGCGCCTCCTGCGCGGGAATAACAGCCGTCTTGATCGCCTTGGAGAAGCCCTTAATCGCTGTAATCGGGGTAGTCAAATCATGGTACACCTCAGCCAGCAAGGCGCTGCGAATCGCCTCGATCCGGCTCAGCTCCTGATTTCCGCGCTCCAGCTGCAGATTGAGCTCCTGCAAGGAGGAGGTGCGCTGCCGGATTGTCTCCTCCTGCGAAGCGATGACCTGATTCAGCTCCGTGGACAGCAGCTCCGAACGGGTAACCGCTCTTGTGAAGAGCAGGGATAAATTCAGCAGCTGCGTCAGCAGAAAGAACAGCAGCCCGAACGGAACGAGACCGCCCAGCGATACGAATCCGGTATAATACAAAATTTCGTGGATAACAGCGGCAAAAAAGACGACAAAGCCAAGCATGTTGAAGCGCGACCCCGTTCTTCTGCCAAGCGCAGCGCGGATGTAGACGTACATCACATAAATAAATACGGGCAGCAGCAGCACGATAATGTAAGGAAGCATCAGCTTTGTATATACAAGAGCCGGCATGACCAGCACAAATGCACCGAACCCGCCGAGGCCGACGGCAAAAAAGGGAAGCAGACGGCCTGCCGCTTCATGCGGGTATTGCTTGTTGACAAATGCCGCCAGACTGCCGATTGTGACGATTTCCGACAAGTATTCCAGCTTCACCCCCCATTCCCAGGACAGTCCCGGCAGCAGAACGTAAATGAACGATTCTCCCAGCAGCGACGACCGGATGCAGATCGCCAGACAGATCAGGCCAAACCATAGAGCGGCGCCCTCCTGCTTGCGAAACAGGTAGAGAAACATCGAGAAGAGCGTCATCAGCAGCAGGCAGCCGGTCAGAAACGTCCACACCATAACCCGGTTTCTGTGCAACGAGGAAATGCTCTCCGCATCCCCCAATTCGAGACTTTCCCAGATTCCCCCTGTGCGCTGATTAAAGTTGGCAACCTGAATCACCAGCTCGTTGTCCCCCGGGCGCGGCACGAAAAAGTACACCCTCGGATAGCTTCTCGGCACCGTAAGCGCAGCCGTCTCCCCGACAACCCCGTTGGCTTCTGCAGGCACGCCGTTAACCCATAGCCGGTAGGCGCTCGCGATATTATTGACATACAGGCCGAGCGGCTGGCCGGCCGTCTCAACGGACAGCTGGAAGCTCAGCCGGTAAGTCGCGTAGCCTTCATTGGACAGGGGTTGTCCGGCCGCTGTATAAGCCGACCATTGCGCGGGAACGGATACGCTCAAGGCGTGTCCGGGCGCAGCGGAACCGGCGGCAAAATCGTCCGGCGCAAGCAAATGCCCCCAATACAGCTCCCAGGGCCCGTTCAAGGTCACCGTGCTTCCCTCGTAAGGGCTCCACTGCCGCAGGTCCTGAGACGGCGGTCCGTCGGTTGCCCCGGCCGACATAGGCGCGCCGCACAAGCCAATAAGCATGACGAGCAGATATGCTACGAATTTCATCATCGTTAATTCCCCAGCCTTATACAGCAGCAGACTCATAGACGCGAGCAAGCGTCCGCCAATCTGCGTTGTAATCGTATAGCATTTCAAGGGGTATTATCGGCAAACGCGGGGCGGATTTCAAGCAGAATCGGGTGGCCCCCCTTATTATGTGATGTACATCACAAAAACAGAAATTTATGGAGGCATACCGGGTAAAATCGTTTACTGTCGAGATTTGTCGTTATATAATTAAGCAAGTTACATCCACACACAAACAGAATAGTTAGCGAAAAGGCAAACCCGTCGAAAGGCGGGGACGCAAAGCTTCGGGTCTAAGGCTGGACAAGCTAAGGCGGCCGGATTACCGAATGTGGAAGGGCTCTGCGCATACACATCCAGTCAATTCGGACTGGCTTTTTTATTTCCTCCGGGGTGAACACCCTGCCGTCGACGAATAACCCGCTGGCCGAACAACTATAACTTAACGAAAATGAGTGATCCTATTGAAGCTATCCGTAAAAAGCAGTGTAATCACGACACTTCTAATGGCACTGGCCTTAAGCAGCGTATCCTATCTAGGCTATCATAAAGCAAAAAATGTGCTGGAGCGCAACTTCCAGGACCAGGCGGCCCAGCAGCTAAGCTCCGTCCAAAACTATATTGATATTTGGATTCAGGGAGCGCAGAACAAATACAAGGCGTTGAGCCAATCCGATGACTTGCGGAGCAATAACATTCCTAAAATACTCGCCTACAGCTCGCGTATGACGGAGATTACGAATAATCCGGATGAATTTGCATTTATTGACCGGAACGGAAAGCTTTATTTGCCGGGAGCAACCGTTGACGTGAAGGATTATCCTCATTTCCAAAAAGCGATCCAGGGTGAAACCGTGACAGTAGACCCGGTCGGCTCCAAGTCTCCCGGCGTAGAGGGCACTCCGATTGTTTTAACTGCAACTCCTGTCAAAAATGATCAAGGCACGATCGTAGGGGTCAGCAACGGAGGTCAGCCGATACAAGACTTAATCAATCTGATTTCCAAAGTGAAATTGGGCCAGACAGGTCATGCGATCGTGTTTACGAAGGACGGAACCATTGTGGCTAGCGAGAACAAGGAAGACACCCTGCAGAAGAAAATAGCCGACTTCCAAAACGAGACGCTGACTAAAATTGTACAAGACAGCATCAACGGAAGCACCGGTATTGCAGAAGCCGTGGTGAATGGCGTGGACAACATGATCGTTTATGGCAAATCGAACTCGATGGATTGGGGAATTGCCATTCTCGTTCCCAAAAGCGAAGCCTACGCCGAGGCGAATGCTTTGCTGCGCTTCTCCATTATGGTGACGATCGTTTCCCTCCTCGTTTCCGCCGGGATCATTTACACGGTCATGCGTAAAACGCTACAACCGCTTTCCGTTATGAACGAGAAGCTGAAGGGACTGGCCTCCAGCGAAGGAGATTTGACCTCCAGACTTGCCGTCGAAACGAACGACGAAATCGGAGAGCTTTCCCAAAGCTTTAATAAAATGCTGGAGAACCTGCAAGGCTTGATCCGCACCATCCTGGAGAAGGGACAGGTTGTCGCCCATTCAACGACCAGCCTGCTGGGCAACGTGGATCAGCTGTCGTCTACAGTCCAGCAAACCACGGCAAGTATCCAGCAGACGAACCACGGCCTGCAAAGTCAAATGTCGGGATATGAGCGCAATCTGTCGCTAGTCGGGGAAATTGGGGAACGTGTATACGGTATTGTGGGGACCTCGAATCAAACATCCGATATGTCCGCAAATGCTTCAGCGGAAGCCAAGTCCGGAAACCAGTCGGTTATCGGCTTGGCTAGCCAGATGGATTTTATTCACGAGACTGTACATGCGGCGGCAGAAAACATAAAACGGTTAGGCGAGCGTTCAGAGGAAATCGGCAGCATTACTTCGCTGATTACGACGATTGCCTCCCAAACGAACCTTTTGGCCCTCAATGCGTCGATTGAAGCGGCCAGAGCGGGCGAGCATGGCCGAGGCTTTGCCGTCGTAGCTGCTGAAATCCGAAAGCTTGCGGAACAATCGACCGACTCGGCCGGCCAAATTGCCCGGCTCATCAACGAGATCCAGGGCGACACCTTCCATGCTGTTCAAAGTATGACGAAAGGTACTGCTGAGGTGATCGTAGGGATGGAGCAAGTGAAGGAAGTGGGCCATTTATTTGAAACCATCGTAACAACGACAGCAAATGTGTCGGGCCAAATGGGGCAAATCGCCGCTTCTGCGGATCAGTTAAACGCGAATACGCAGCGTGTAGAATCCGAAATAACCGATAGCGTAGCCATCGCGAAGGCATCCTTCGGGAGCTTTGAGACCATCGCAGCCATGTCCGAGGAGCAGCTTGCTTCGATTGTGGAAATTACGCATTCTGTCGAGCAATTAACACGTACGGCCGAGGAGCTTAAAGCGATGTTAGACAGGTTTAACGTGTAAGGGAGGATTGAACAGCGATGGGAACGCCGGAGTTCGAGGCCTGAATGAAACCTAACCATCAAGCTGCGGCGAATTGTGGTTTTGCACAGCCACGGTTCGCCCCCGGCCGGATCTCCCCTCATCAACCGCAACAAACGCCAAAAACCTTGCCCGCCGCCACAGCAGCGGAGCAAGGTTTTTTAACGTTGAAAACCCGCCGAGCCGCCCGACGCGGCAAAGCGGGTTTTCCTGTAAATCAGTGTAGCCTAGACAACGCCCACTTGCTGCCGTTGCGGCGAAGCGGAGCCTTCTACAGCGCCGCCTCTTTCCGGCTCCGCTGCCGGCACAGCATGAGCGTCACTGGCCAGTCCATACGGGAAGCAAAGCGGAGCGCCTGTGCGCGGGTCCTGGATAATATCCGCGCGGATCGCAAACACCTCATGCAGCATATCGCATGTAATCACTTCCTGCGGGCTGCCTTCTACAATCAGCTCGCCCTGCTTGATCGCCACAATATGCTGCGCGTACAAGGCTGCGTGGTTCAAGTCATGGACGACCATCACAATTGTCCGGCCCTCTTCACGGTTCAGCCGCTCCAGCAGCTTGAGCACTTCGAGCTGATGCGCCATATCGAGAAAGGTCGTCGGTTCATCGAGAAATAAAATATCGGTGCCTTGAGCGAGCGCCATCGCGATCCAGGCGCGCTGGCGCTGACCGCCGGACATCTGGTCAATCGGACGGTCGGCAAATTCATTCATGCCCGTCACATCAAGCGACCAAGCGATCATTTCCTTATCTTCCTTGGTCATCGACCCGAAGCCCTTCTGGTGCGGGAATCGGCCGAACGATACCAGCTCGCTGACCGTCAGTCCTTCCGGCGAAACCGGATTTTGCGGCAGCATCGCGAGCTGCTTGGCTACTTCCTTCGTCTGCATCTGGTGGATGGACTTGCCGTCCAGGAATACGCCGCCTTTATTGGGCTTCATGATCCGTGCCATCGTTTTCAAAATCGTCGATTTGCCCGAGCCATTGGCTCCGACAAGCGCTGTAATTTTCCCGCTGGGAATACTGACATTCAACTGATTGACGATTGTTCGTTCCCCATAGCCAATCTGAAGCTTTTCTGCGAATAACCGGGACATGTAAGTCTCTCCTTGCATCTGGAAGTCGGAAAGCAAAATTTGATAACGGTTCTCAATTTAAGTTAACATTAATGATAATGCTTATCAATTTCACTGTCAACCGCAATCCCGAATTTATCTGGATCCTGCTGCGAATTATGTGGTGAGCTGTCAGGGCAATCGGCAGACACGAAAAACGCCCCCGTCGACCGGTTACGGTCAGTCAGAGGCGTTCGGAAGCCTATATTTACAACAAAAATAAGGCCATTATTTCTCCGTGAAGGTCATCGACAGGAAGGTGTCGTTCAGACGCTTCCATTGCTCTTCTGTTTTGACGGCTTCGTTGATGCGCAGGCGCGCCGTGTAGACGATCCCGTTTTTCTCAAACAAGTATTCATGCTGCGTATACGGAATGTTGCGTGCCTTGTATTGGGTAGCAAATTTTTTCACAGTCGTGCCGAACAGCTCCTCGTCCGTCACCGTATACGTATACGCGGAGTCTACCTCGGCGTTTTTCTTATGCTCCTGCTCCAGCGTGTTGATCTTGCTCTGCAGATCGCCTGCATCGTCAGCCAGCACCGTCAGTCCGCCGCCCTCGAACGCAATGCTCCGCATCGGCAAGTCCCGGTCTCCGCCATAGCCGCCGCTCCACAGCTCCGGAGCCTTGAGCGCATAGCGGTATTTCTTGCTTGTATACGTGATGGTCTTGCCCGAGTCAGCCAGATCGGCTTCATCCTGAATAAAGCCAAGCGAACGATTCGCTGTTTCCTTCGAGAAATGAATCGACGCCTTCACCTGCTCAGCTACCGCTTCCGCCTCCTGCTTGTCGGCCGACTCCTCATAAGTGTTAACTAGCTGGTACTTGTATTTATCCTTGATGATAAGCAGTGAAATGACATGCTGCCACTTGTCGCCCATCGTAAACGAGTACCGATTTTCGATCGCAGGCAGTCCGTCAACCGTCGTTTCCTTCGCGCCCTCCACTTTGATGTAATCCGGAAGAAAACGGTCCCTGAACTTGTTCTCCTGCCGGTCGCTCCACGCCTTGAGCGTATCGCCGGAAGCTGCAGAGGTGATGTCAACGAACAGCCCCTGATTTTCATCCTTGCCCTGGAACACCAGATTGCTGCGCCAGCCGCCGCCTTCCCAGTCTGCAGGCACGTCAAACGAAATGCCGTATTCCGTCGTCACCGACTCCACCGTCTGGTGAACGGAAATATCCTTCAGTCCTGCATTATTCGTATCATAGGCGAGCACGAACGAATCGAGCAGGTCGTTGAAGCTGTTGCGCTTGAAGCCTGTATTGTACAGATCCTCGTCAAATACGCTCAGCGACAGGTAATAAATTTTATCGCCCTTCTGGAAAGCGCGGCCTTGGTAGATACGACCGCCATAGCTGCTTTTCCCGAGCAAAATCGCATAAGGCTGCGCGCCATCATCCACGTAACGCTTCTCCAGAATCGTATCCCCGCCATGCTGGGCATCCAGCTTGCGCAGCAGCGCCAGCGGCGACAGGTCGGCGCTTTGCTCGTCCTCAATCGTAATCTGGAGTCCAAATTCCCCTTTGGCATCGACAAATGAAACACTTTTCCCGTCCGCGTCCTGATCTTCCTTAATCAGCCCGGCCGGGTACTTGATCGACCAGCCGAAATAGCTGTCGCCGATATGCGTCTTGCCCTGATCCGCGTCGATGTAGGAGCCGCCCGTCTCCTGCTTGAGCGAAGTCGCGCTCGACTCATCCTCGCCGAGTGTAACCTCCGTGACCCGCTGAATGCCGCCCGACTTGAGCGTCAGCTTGATTTTTTGCTCAGGCAAGTAGTTTTTCAGCGCTTCATTATATTGCACCAGCGTGCCCGTCGACGCGGATTCGATAGCTACGAGCACATCACCCTGCTTGACTCCGGCCTTGGCGGCAGGTGAATCCGGCTCGACATAGGTGACCTCCAGCCCGTTGCCGGACGGAATACCGACAACGGCCTCCCAGCTTTCGCCCAGCTCGACGCCGAGATAAGGCCGCTTCACCTTGCCGTACTTGAAGAAGTGATCCAGCACATGCTGAACCGTATGTACCGGAATGGCGAACCCGAGGCTGTCCACCCCGTATTCGACATACTTGAGCGTATTGATGCCGACAACCTCGCCCTTCATATTAAGCAGCGCGCCGCCGCTGTTGCCGGGATTGATCGCCGCATCCGTCTGGATCAGCTGGTACTTGGACTGCAGCGAACGCTCCATGCCGCTGATAATGCCGTAGGTCACCGAGTTGCGCAGCGCAAATGACAGCGGCGTGCCGATCGCCATCACCGACTCCCCAACCTTGATATCTGACGGGTTGGCAAAGGTCGCCGCCGTCAAACCGGTTGCTTCTATTTTAACGAGCGCCAGATCGCTCTCCTCATCATAATGAGTCGTCTTGCCTGCATACGACTTGCCGTCCGCCATCACAACCGTTATATTTTGCATATCCTTGACCACATGCGCATTCGTCAAAATATATCCGTTGCTGCGCACGATAACCCCCGTACCATGCGCCAAATTGTAACGGCTCGCCTCCCACACCTTGCGGCTGTTCGCCGGCTTGCCGATAATCGCAACAACCGATGAGGTCACTTGCTGGACGACAGCAGGAACTGTGCCCCGATCCTCCGTAGCTGCGTATGTTCCCACAGGCGCAGCAAGCGCTGACAGCAGCACCGCCGAAGCGGTCACACAAGCCATCCGGCGGCTTAACATCTTGAATGTCTTCATCTCTAGTTTTCTCCTCGTCAGCCCCCATGCAGGCCATTCATTTCCATGTCCACTAAAATCTATCATACCGTTGAATTTAAATGCAAGATGAAATATTTTTAAGCCAAAAAAATCCCCCGCTGCCGTTTCCGGAAAGCCAGAGGATGCTCGTTTGACGCGCTGAGAGCGGATAGTTGGCATGGGGGAAATTAGCTCCACGTGCAAAGGGAACTTGTAAGCTTGGGCCGGGAAGACGCCGGCGAACTACCTCAGTACCTTGTCGATAAGTCCGTAGGCTTGCGCTTCGTCCGCCGAAAGAAAGTAGTCGCGATCCGTATCGCGCTGGATCGTTTCGAGCGGCTGGCCGGTCCGTTCAGCCAAAATGCCGTCCAACGTACGGCGAGTCTTGAGAATGTGGTCCGCCTGGATCGCAATATCCGACGCTTGCCCGCGTACCCCGCCGCCGCCGACCCACGGCTGGTGGATCATAACCTCCGCATTGGGCAGCGCGATTCGTTTGCCCGGAGCGCCTGCGGCCAGCAGCACGGCGCCGAACGATGCGGCCAGTCCGACGCAAATCGTCGAAATATCCGGCTTCACAAATTGCATCGTGTCGTAAATTGCCAGTCCCGATGTCGTCGAGCCGCCCGAGCAATTGATGTACAGATGAATATCCTTCTCCGCATCATTGGCTGTCAGAAACAGCAGTTGGGCGATGACGGCGTTCGCCGTCTGATCGTCAATCGCGCTGCCGAGGAAAATGATCCGGTCCTTCAACAGCCGTGAATAAATATCGTAGGAACGCTCACCGCGTCCGCTTTGCTCCACAACCATAGGGATATAACTCATCGTGCTCAAACCTCCCGGTTTCAACGTTTTGTTCATTCAGCATTATGCCGCATTACGCAGTGCAAGCGTTCCAGATCGTACAGCCTTGGTTGGCTGCTGTCCGAAGCCGGAGGAGGTTACACGGATGACCGGCCCCCCTGCTTCTCCTACGCCTTGGCCGGGCCGAATTTCGTAGACGGTAGCCTCCTGCCCGGCCTGATCGCCGCGCTCCGATTCCCAGATCACAGTAGGGACGGCCGCTGCTTGCTGATTTGTTGTCATTTGCGCTCCTCCTTTGATTCCGGTCGATCCGGCTCCGGATATACGGCGGTTAACACCCGGAAGCCTGCGCCTTGCCCGGTTGATCCTGAGCTGTACTTCTCGGCCAATGCCTGCACCGCCTCCGCATAGTCGCGGATAAATGCCTGTCTGGCTGTCTCGTCCGGCAAATACACCTCCGTTTCCAGTACAGCGCTCGGCACCTCTCCCGCCGCTGAGTCGGCGATGTCCATCAGCCGCATCGCATCGCCGCGCATCCGCTCAGAGGCCGTGATCAGGTGGCGCAGCGCGCCTTGATCCTTCATCTTCTGAATCGTCGCTTCCGCCCAGCCAAATGCATCGGGAATCAAATACGTACGCGCGATAGACTGGTACAGCACCTCCAGCAAGTTTTTCACCTGCCGGGTGCCGCTGCGCCGGATCAAGCCCACCTTCTCCAGTGCCTTCAAATGGTAGTTGACCTTCTGGGCGCTCTCCCCCAGCAGCCGGCCGACCTCCGATGCCGAGGCTGGCTCGCATAACAAACGCAGCACCTCGGCACGCAGCGGATTGAGCAGCGCCACTGCCTGCTCGGCATACTCCAGCCGGTATAGCTCCTGTACTTCAGGGTTTGTCACGTCAGACACACATCCATAAAAATATTTTTTTACGTAAACTTATATTATTACGTTGTTACTTGTCTTGTCAACAGCTTCCACAGACGCGGTCTGCCCAGCAGGCACAGCGGCCTGCACCTGCACCCGCACCTCCACACAGCAAAAGCCCCCGTTCCTGCTTGGCAGCAGACTCGGGAGCTTCTATTCCTTTCATACCCGGATGTTTTCATAGAGGGACTGGCGCCCATGCTTCAGCTTCACTTGCGTTCTACCGCAATCCCCCGCTGCTCTGCCCGCTGACCCAGCTCAGCAGCCGCTTCGGCAAAAGCCTGCTCATCGCTTACGTCGAACGTCTGGACGCCCCACTTTCCGCGAATTTTAAGCTGCAGCTGGCGGCCCTTCGCCTGCAGCGTAAGCTTCTCCAGCTCGCGCCATGCGTAGACACCGCGTCCAGTGCTGATGCCTTGCGCATCTACCGTCAGCGGCCGCAGCCGGAGCGCATAGCCCAGCATGACAATACCGGAGATGAGACAGATGAACAGCACGCCGATCATCAGCCACCTTTCCAACTCACCCACATCGCGACTCAGCGTTAGCGTAAACACCGTCACCGGGGCCATCATCGACGGCAGCGCCACGCCGACCAACGTCGTTTGCTTCACCTGCACCGTGTAAGGCGCTTGCTCTGCATTTCTGTTCATTCCGTTTCCCCCTCTTTGTAAGCCGAAGCGTCGCCAAGCACCCATTTATCCGCCAGCGGGTTGTATGTGCTTGAGGTACGGAATTCGACGCTGCCGGGGCGACACTCCCAGCCCGTTTACCCCAGCACAACCTCGCGTCCCGTCCGTGACGACTCGTAGATTGCATTCACCAGCTGCACGGCGCGCAAGCCATCACGTCCGGTAATGAGCGGCTCGCGCTGCTGCTCGATGGCTTCAATGACATCGGCAAGCTGCTTGCGATGGTTCTCGTCCTGCAGCACCTTAGGATCGCTGGCTCCGCCGGAGGACAGCTGGTCGGGAGCCGCCGGCTTCTCGACGCCAGGTACGGACCATACCGTCACTGCATTGCCTTCAATCCAGATGGCCCCGTGCTCGCCGTACAGCTTGACCGTAGGCGGCTGAGCTGGCTGCAGACTGGTCGATGCGAGTACACTGCCCAGCGCTCCGCTGCGGAACGTCACGATGCCAAGCCCCAAATCCTCCGCTTCCATCCGATGCGTCTGCGTTGCTACCTTACCTGTCACACGCGACACGTCCCCGCCCAACCAAAGCAGCAGATCCAGCTGATGAATGCCCTGATTCATCAATGCCCCGCCATCCTCAGCCAGCGTGCCCCGCCAATCGGCGGAATCGTAATACGCCTGATCGCGATAAAACGGCGTCAATGCCTCGATAAAAATAAGACGGCCCAGCTTCCCCTCGTCAATGACCCGTTTGGCCAGCTGGTAAGGCTCCTCGAAGCGCCGCTGTGAAATGACGCTCAGCGTCAATCCGCGCTCCTCCGCGAGCTGCAGCAGCCGCTCCGATTCCTCTACCGTCATCGCCATCGGCTTTTCGACGACCAGATGCTTGCCGGCGCGCAGCACCTGCTCGCCAAGTGACGCATGACTGCCGCTGCTTGTGACGACGCTAACGATTTGTACATCCGGCCGGGCAAGCAGCTCCTCGACGCTCGACGCAGCCTCGCAGCCTGCCTGCTCGGCAAACACCCGCACCTTCGCTGCATGACGCCCGGCCGCTGCTATCAGGCGTGCGCCCGGCAAGTTATGAATTGCCAGCGCATGCAGCTCGGCAATTGCTCCGGTTCCAATCATGCCGAAGCCCCAGCCGCCGGCAAGCTCCGTCTGACTGGCGCTCAGGTCATGCTGTCCCTGTATGTCCTTCATCTCTCTACTTCCTCTCTCCGACTATATGTAGGTACGACGCCCGTCTATGCAGGTATGACGCCCATCTGAGCAAATTCAAAAAACAACTGCCTGATCTTCATCTGCTGGCAAGTTAACAGCATCCTGCTATCGTCTGACGGCATCTCGGCAAACACCCGGCAGCAAGCAAACAGCCCCCGGACATCCGGGGGCTGCTTCGTGTTACGCTTCGCCCGCTGCCGGAGGTACGAAGGTGCGCTGGGCCAATTCGGCATCCAGCATATAGAATGCATTGCTGTCCTTGTCGATGCGGCGCAGCTTCTGAATGATACTGTCGAAGGTTGCTTCTTCTTCGACTTGCTCGTCGATAAACCATTTCAAGAAGTTAATGGTCGCATGCTCACGCTCATTCCACGCGATATCCGACAGCTCATAGATGCGCTGGGTCACAATCTGCTCATGCGAATAGGCATGCTCAAATGCGTCCAGCAGCGAAGCGTAGCTGTTTTCCGGATTTTCCATTCCGCTGACATCCGTACGCTTACCCACTGTATTGATGAAGTGGAAAATTTTCATCGCATGGAACTTCTCTTCCTCTGCCTGCACGATGAAGAAATTAGCGAAGCCATCGAAGCTTTCGGACGCGCAATAGCCGGCCATAGCCAGATACACTTGCGAAGAATAAAATTCAAAGTTCATTTGATCGTTCAGCTTGGCGAGCAATTTTTCACTTATCATCAGGTCACGCCCCTTATCTTATGGTTACCTTGTACATCGCGACTTCCACTGGAATCGGTATTCGGCAGCTTCCCGCGTGCCTTGCTCCTGGTTGCCCGCGTCAGTCCGCCAATCGACAAAACCTGCGGGTTCACGGAATTATTTTACCATGTTCCCCGCGCTTGCTCAATACGGGGAGTTGTGTGAAACGCAGCCTCCACCTGATCTCTCCAGGCGACCCACCCCAACGGTAAACCCGCAAGTCTAGTGATCGTCCTGTCGTACTTCACAATTTCCTCCAGGCTGACGATCATTGCCTCGTTCAGATTCACTTCTTCCCCACTATGAAACTGCCACATTCCATCCTCCGAATCATGCGATACAAAAAGGATAGGATTGCTTTTAACCAATACGTTTTGGGTAGTCAATACCATCGTACGCGGAGAGTCGCTAAAACACCAAGCCTCTTCCTTCACCTTCTCACGCCTTATCTCTTTAATTTTTCCGGAAATCTCTGTTTCCGTTCATCTAACTCTGCTTTCCGGCAGAAAAAAAGGCCGCCCCCATGCAAACTCCTCTGCACAGGGGCGGCCGCTGAGCTGCCGTCTATTCGTTTACCCGGCCACCGTCACAACGACGGTTGTTTTTTTGTTGCCGTAGGCGACCGTAATTGTCGCTTTGCCTTTACCCGTCGCTTTCACAACGCCGTCCTTCACATCCGCTACCCGGATATTCGTGGACGTCCACAGGCCCTCGACGCTGACATCCTTATCCGAGCCGTCGAAATAAGTTGCGATCGCCTTCAGGTCGAAGGTCGCGCCTTTTTTCAGGTCGATAGCCACTTCGTTTGTTTTCAAATACTTGAGCTTGTCGATATCGACAGGCACGTTGATCGTTTTCCCTGCGAAGGAAACGACGATAATCGCTGAGCCGGAGTCAATCGCGGTCACCAGACCACCCTTGACATCGGCTGTTTTGTAGTTGGTGGAGCGCCACGATGCGGATTCGGTCATGTCCTTCGAGCTGCCGTCGGTCAGAATGGCCGTCAGTCGAATTTGTACCGTATCTCCACGTTTGGTTGCGATAAATTTCTTATCGACTTCGATGCTCTCCACGACACCGATTTCCACCGGCACCGTGATCGTTTTACCGCCGTAAGTAGCTGTAATGGTTGTTTTGCCGCGCGAGACAGCAGTCACGACCCCATTAACAACCGTGGCGATTTTTTCATCGGCCGACTTCCATTCCGCTTCCTGCGCGACATTTTTGGAGGTTCCGTTGCTGTCGGCCGCATTTAAGGAAATCGCCCGCGTTTCACCCAGGTCAAACGCAAGCGAGGTTGGGTTGGCAACCAGCTTGTTGGCCATATCCACCTGCACGGCGATCTCAATCGTCTTGCCGCTGAACGTTGCGCTGATTTTTGCTTCGCCCGTCTTGACGGCTGTAATTTTGCCTTGCTCCGAGACAAGCGCAATTTTAGGGTCGGAGGTCGTCCAGACCGCTTCGGTCGCTACATCGGATGTTGTACCGTCCGTATACGTTGCTTTAAGCTCAAGCGATTTCGTCTCGTCCTTGGTCATAATAAGCTTGGACTGGTCGACGGCCAACGTCTTGAGCACACCCACCGACACCTGCAGCGTCAATGAACGGGTGCCGAAGGTTGCCTTGATCGTAGTCGCGCCCGTGCCTACGCCGGACACAAAGCCTTTGCGGACTTCCGCGATGTTTTCATTGCCGGAGCTCCAGACCGCCTTGCTTGTAACGTCTTCTTCCCGCCCGTCCGCATACAAGGCCTTCAACGTCACCTGCTCCGTAGAGCCGATCTGGAAATTGACGTTTTTATGGCTTGCCGCCAGCTTCAAAGGTACATCAATCGAGACGGTTGTCGTCACGGTTTTACCGCCATAGGCGGCCGTCGCCTTCGTGATCCCTGCCTTGAGGGCTGTAATTTTTCCATTCAGCACGCTGGCAATCGTCGAATCCTGCACGCTCCACTCCGCAACCGCCGTAACATCCTCTTCCGTACCGTCCGCATAAGTTGCCTGCAGCGTCAACTGGCTCGATTCGCCCGCTTTGATGAACAGCTCCTCCGTGTCCAGCTCCAGACGGCGCGGCACCTCGACATCAATTTTCGCCTGCACGGTTTTGTTGCCGTATTTGGCGGTAACGGTCGTTTCGCCTGCCGCGTTGGCGCTCACCTTGCCTTTGATTACATAAACGACATCATCATTGCCTGAAGCCCATTCGGCTTTGGCCGTTACGTCCTCTGTATTGCCGTCCGCATAGGTCGCGGTCAGCTTGAGCTGCGAGGTGCTGCTTTTTTTCATAAACAGGCTTTGCTTGTCCAGCTCAATCTTGATCGCATGGTCGACATCTACCTTGATCGTCGTCGATTTCGTGCCATACGTCGCTTTGATGCTCGTCTGTCCCGGACCGTAGCCGGTAATTTTACCCTTGATGACATCGACGATGTCGCTGTCCGCCGATACCCAATCCGCCTTGTCCGATACATCCTCGACAGTGCCGTCCGGGTAAGTCGCCATCAGCTTGACGCTTTCTGTCTCGCCCTTGAGCAAGGAAAGCTCCGTTTTCTCCGGGTCCACACGCTTGACAATTTCCACGTTAACCGGAATCGTAACCTGCTGACTGTTGTATTTGGCGGTGATCACCGTGCTGCCGGAGCTTTGCCCCGTCACCTTGCCGTTAATCACTGTCGCTACCGAGCCATTGTCGATATTCCAGTCCGCCTTGCTGGTCACATCTTCGTTGCTGCCGTCGTCGTAGTACGCGGTCAGCGTGACCTGCTCCGACTTCCCTTGTCTGAGATCAATCAGCTGCTTGTCCTTGATCAGGGAACGCACCCGCTTCGTTACTGTCACATTGACAATGACCGTTTTGCCCATATAGGTAGCGGTCAGAACCGTCTTGCCTTCCTTCTTGGCCGTCACTGCGCCCGCATAAACGGAGGCGATCTCCGGTTCGGCCGCGTTCCATTCCGTTTTCACCGAGACGTTCTCCGTCGTTCCGCTTACATACACCGCCGTCGCCGTTAGCGTAGCTGTCGCGCCGACCTCCAGAGCCAGCTCGTTTTTGTTCAAAACCAGGTTGGAGATCGTCTCCGTCGCAGCCAGTGTCGGCGTTCCGGTGAACCCTCCTGCTCCCAGAGCGACAACCAGCGCCAGTACCATGATTTTGAGCCATTGAAAACGCATCGGTTTCATCTCTCCTGTCTGTTTCTGCCGAAAATTAAATAACCTCTTTATATATCGACATCAGGCCATGTTTTTTTTAGACTTGAAGGAATATTGTTCCTGCCGGACGCCAACCAGCGGACACTCTCCTTTCCCGGCTTCACTGCGACGCGCCTCTCAGCCATTGCCCTGGCATGGAACCGGCCTGTCGCGAATACGCTGGTTATGACGGCTTGCCGGCTATGCGGCCGCCCTGCGGCCGACTCCACGATTCCGACTACCCTTGAGAGGAGCGCATCGCCATGCAGATTCACGTTGTAAACCCCGGACAATCGCTGTATCAGCTATCGCGCGTCTACCAGGTGACAGTGGCGGAAATCGCCGCGGCCAATGAGCTGCGGCCCGCCGACACACTTGTTGTCGGTCAGGCGCTGGTCATTCCCATTGCGGGCCAATGGCATATCGTCCGCGCTGGCGACACCTTGAGCGCTGTCGCTGCAGCGTACGGCCTTAGCGCGGAACGGCTCGCCGCAGTGAACGGTCTGCAGCCCGGGCAACCGCTTCGGGCGGGCGACCGGTTGTACATCCCTCCTGCGCCCCGCCGCAGCATCGAATCGAACGCCTATATCGAGCCGCGAGGCGGAAGCGTCAGCCCGGCGCTGACGCGGGCGGCTGAGGAAGCCGCTCCGTATCTGACCTATCTCGCGCCGTTCAGCTTCCGCATCAACCGCGACGGCACGCTGCAGCGTCCGCCGCTCGGCGAGCTGCCCCGGATCGCCAGCTCCAGGCACGTCACGCTGATGATGGTCGTGACCAATCTGGAGCATGACCAGTTCAGCGCGGAGCTGGGCGAGACGATTCTGAACGACAGGCAGCTGCAAGACAAGCTGCTGGCGAACATCATCGCCGCCGCGCAGGAGCTTGGCTTCCGCGACATTCATTTCGATATCGAGCATCTGCGCCCTGCCGACCGAGAGGCCTACAACAGCTTCCTGCGGCGGGCAGCCGAGGCGATCCATCGCGAGGGCTTTCTGATGTCCACCGCACTCGCGCCCAAAACAAGCGCCGCCCAAACCGGCGCCTGGTATACGGCACATGATTACCGGACGCATGGCGAGGTCGCCGACTTTGTCGTGATTATGACCTACGAATGGGGCTATAGCGGCGGCCCCCCGATGCCCGTATCGCCGATCGGACCGGTCCGGCAGGTGCTGGAGTACGCACGCTCCGAGATGCCCTCCTCCAAAATCATGATGGGCCAAAACCTGTACGGCTACGACTGGACGCTGCCTTACGTGCAAGGAGGAGCCTATGCGCGCGCCGTCAGTCCGCAGGAGGCGATCCGGCTGGCGCGAACGCATCATGCCCGCATTGAGTACGACGACAAGGCGCAGGCGCCGCATTTTACCTACTGGGACCCGGCAGGACGCCAGCACATCGTCTGGTTTGAGGATGCGCGCTCGATCCAGGCGAAGTTTAATCTGCTTAAGGAGCTGAACCTCCGAGGGATCAGCTACTGGAAGCTCGGTCTGCCTTTTCCGCAAAACTGGCTGCTGCTGGAGGATAACTTCAAGGTGGCCAGGAGAAGCTAGGCCCGTGGCTCAACTTTACTTCAAGCCCGCCAATCGCACATAATAAGGGGGAGCCTTCCAACGAACAGCGAGGTGTCATACCCATGAAGCAATCTCAATCGAAGCTGCGCCGGATCGGCCGGTGGATGCTTGCAGCAGCCGTCCTCCTCGTTGCGGGCTTGTTCATAGCAGGCTATGTCTATGTGCGGCCCTACCCGCCGGATGCGCGGGCATTGGCCGTGCTGCAAAGCAGCAGCTCGGTTCAGACCGTCGATGAGGATAAATGGATCGGCTTCATGCCGAAAACCCGAACGGAGCCGACTGTGCTGTTTTATCCCGGCGGACTCGTCAAGCCGGAAAGCTACGCCCCTCTCGCCCGGATGCTGGCCTCGACCGGCCACGCCGTGTACATCGTGAAGATGCCGCTCAATCTCGCCGTGCTGGATGGCGAACGGGCGTTGCCGCTGATGGACAGCCAGCCCGACGCTACCTTCATCATCGGGGGCCATTCGCTCGGAGGCACGATGGCTGCCCGCTTTGCCGCCCGTCATCCGGAGCGGATCAAGGGAGTCTTTCTGCTAGGCTCGTATCCCGATCCGGAAGGATCGCTGATCAACCATGCCCTGCCGGTGCTGTCGATCACTGGCTCCATGGATGCCGTGATGAACTGGGACAAGTACGAGGAGGCGCGCACGCTGCTGCCCGCTTCGACCCGATACGAGACGATTACCGGCGGGAATCATTCGCAATTCGGCAGCTACGGGCTGCAAAAGGGCGATCAGCCGGCGTCCATCTCCCCGGATGAGCAGCAGTTGCAAATCGTGGACAGGATGACAAGCTGGCTGCAGCAGTCGGTGAAATAAGCGATGGCCACGAGCCGCAAACATGCGGCGTCTGATGCCGATCAGACGAAGCCAAACAGGGGATGTCCCGTCAGATCACGCGACCTGACGGGACATCCCCTGTTGCTGCCGATAAACGGCCTCTATTCGTCTTCCTTAAATACCGGCTTGATCTGAAGCGCGAAGCTGAACGACTTCTCGCTCAGCCGGTACGGCTCCAGCAGCTCCGGTCCGCATGAGTTGGAGCCGATGCCGCTCAGCTTGTAATCCAGATGAACGATCGTCTCCTTGCGTCGGACAAGCTCATGGCTGTGCTTGGCGTCCGTCAAATCAAGCGGCGTATAGTGCGCTGCATTGAAGGAAAACGGAGCCGGCGCGTCGAACCGCAGCCCCATGCCAAGCTCACTGCTGACGATCGCCCATTCCGTATTGTAGCGCGAGCCGTTTTCTTGCGGCATGATATAGTCCTCAAACATCTCATCGACGGTGAATAAATATTTTCCGCGCCTGACGCTATGACGCTTGTCGATATAGCTTTCATGCGGGCCGTAGCCGAAATATTCGACTTCCTCGTTGCCTTCAGGCATCGTCAGCTGCAATCCGAAGCGCGGCAGGAACGGCACGTTGTCCCGGACCTGTACATCGGTCTTCAGACGGATGCTGCCGTCGCGTCCTACCTTCCAGCTCGCTTCCCCATGCAAAATCGGATAGCGGATATAGCCGCCAAGCGAATAAGTAACCGCAATCTCGACATCTCCATTGTCGGCGGCCGTCCATTTCACCGCATACACCTTCATGCCCGCCCGGTGGAAGCCCTGATCCTGCCACTGATTGCGAATAATACGGTCGTTATCCGTCGGCGCTCGCCATACCTGGAACGCCATCGGCGCCGCCAGCATGCTCACGCCGTGCTTCGACAGCTGTGTGAACGCACCGTCGTACAAGTCGAAGACGTAGCGGAAGTCAAACCCGGTCAGCTCCAGCAAGTGACCGTTCTCAAGGGCCTGCAGGGCGAAGCCTTCAGCAGCCGTTGCAGCGCCTTGCGGCAACGTATTACTCGCAGATGCAGCACTTGCCGCCTTGCTATCAACGGAAGCGCCAGCCTCAGCCTCAGCGGACTCATCATTCGTTGCCACAGCCACAGCCGCCGCCGCGCTCTCAGACAGCGCAAATTGTCCGAACGCTACCTCATAGCCGGCTTCGGCCCATGCAGTACTCCTTCTCGTACGCACGGTTACGGTCAAGTAACGGCGCTCGCCTTGGCCGAAACCAGCAGAGCTGGACGGAAGCGTCACGGCTTGCGTTTGCTGGGGACCGAGCTGCTCCAAGCCTTCCAGATCGCCCTCGGCCACGATTTCGCCATCCTGCTCGACCTTCCAGGAAAATACCAGACCGGACAGGTCGCTGAAATCGTAGCGGTTCGTCACCCGCAGCTCGCCTGCCTCTGCGCGCTCCGCTTCAATGAGAACCGGCGCAATAATTTGCTTCAGCTCCAGCAGTCCGGTATGCGGCTTACGGTCCGGCGAGACAAGGCCGTCGATGCAGAAGTTGCCGTCGTTCGGCAGATCGCCGAAATCGCCGCCATAAGCGAAAAATGACCGACCAGACGCCGTTTCGCTCTGAATGCCGTGGTCGCACCACTCCCAGACGCAGCCGCCCATCAGATTCGGGTATTTGTAGATGACCTGCCAATAGTCCATCAGATCGCCTGGGCCATTGCCCATCGCATGGCTGTATTCGCATTGGAACAAAGGCTTCGTCTTGGTCGTGTCCTGCCCGTACTCCTCCATAAACGCGACCGAAGCGTACATCCGGCTCTCCACATCCAGGCATGCCGTATCCGGGTCGCCGTTGTATACGGAAGCAGCGCCTTCGTAATGTACAGGCCGGGAGGCGTCGCGATTGCGGGTCCACAGCGCCATAGCCTGATGATTCGCGCCATAGCCGGACTCATTGCCGAGCGACCACATGACGATGCAGGCATGGTTTTTATCCCGCTCTACCATCCGTTCCGCGCGGTCGACAAAGGCAGCTTCCCACGCCGGATTCACGGACAGCTTATGGAAGGCGCCTTCGGCCCAGCTTTCCGCAACGCCGATGCCGTGGCATTCCAGATCAGCTTCATCAATGACATAGAAACCAAAACGGTCGCATAAATCAAGGAAACGCGGATCATTCGGATAATGCGAGGTGCGCACCGTGTTAACATTGTGCCGCTTCATTAAATTCAGGTCCTTGATCATATGGTTCAGCGGAATCGTCTGCCCCAGCTTCGGATGCGAATCATGACGATTAACGCCCTTGAGCTTGATCGGCTGCCCGTTCACCCGGAAAATGCCATCCTGAATGCGAATTTCCCGGAAGCCTACGGAAAACCGCAGCGCCTCGCTGCCCGCTTGCAGCTCCAGGCTATACAGCACCGGCTGCTCAGCGTTCCACAGCACAGGGTTCGTCACGGCCAGCTCAATGACGCCGCTCCCGTCGATGATCGCGCTGCCGGAAGCCACGATGTCCCCGCACCGGTCGCGTAATACCGCCTGCACCTCTACGCGGCCCACCGTCTCGATCTCGCTGCGCAGCACAGCCTGGCTGTAGTCGGCGGACAGCTCCTGGCGATTGAATACGTCGCGGATATGCGCCTTGTCGCGCGCCAGCATGTACACATCGCGGTAAATGCCGGAGTAACGCCACAGGTCCTGATCCTCCAGATACGTGCCGTCGCACCATTTCAGCACCATCACCGCAATTCGGTTGCGGCCCGGCTGCAGCTGCGAGGTCACCTGAAACTCCGCCGGAATGCGGCTGCCCTGGCTGTAGCCGACGTAAACGCCGTTTACCCACAGATAAAAGCAGGCATTCACGCCCTCGAAAACGATATATTGCTCCTTGCCGTCCCAGCTCGCAGGAAGCTGAAATTCCCGGACATACAAGCCGACCGGATTTTCGCGCGGAATAAACGGCGGGTCGCACGGAAACGGGTAGTTAATATTTGTATAATGAAGCTGATCATAGCCGTTTACCTGCCAGCAGGAAGGCACGATCAGATCATCCCAGCTGCTCACGTCCGCATCCGGCGCATAGAAGCCGTCGGCCGCTTCCTTAAAGCTGGGATGGTACTGGAATTTCCAGCTGCCGTTTAACGTCTGGAAATACGGGGATTTCCCCCGCTTGGCGGTTGCAGCCGCCGTTTGATCCGCGTACGGAATATAGGAAGCGCGCGGCGCCTCGCGGTTTTCCTGAAGCACCGTTAAATCTTCCCAGTAAGGTGTTACACGCACCACAATAATCGCTCCTCGTTCGTTATAAATGTAAGCTGTGCCGGTCCGGTCGCCACACATCCCTGCGCCTAACGCCGGCGCTGCCCGGTCCGGTCGTCTTGTTGCTGCACTTGAAGAGATTCGGGCCGCATACGCCCCGGCTCGCGCCGCACGACGCGGCTTGCTCCTGACGAGCGCACCCGGCGGCCGCTAATCGACCGTAACCCGGCCGCTGCTGCACAGGCTGGAACACCGCCGCATCGCTCTGTGCCCGCTAGGCAAGCTCGGCCCGGCGCAAATCCAGCCATTCCCGCTCGGCGGCGGTCAAGGCAATCCTTGCGCCTTCGTCGCAGGATTGCAGCTCGGCCAAATTTTGCGCTCCGATTAGCGCGCACGTCGGGAACGGCTGCTGCAGCACGTACGCAAGCGCAATCTGAATCACGCTGACACCCTTGTCCTGCGCCAGCCGCTCGGCCCGGCGCAGCCGTTCCCAGTTGGCGTCGCTGTAGAACACGCGCACCACATCCGAATTATCTCGCAACTCCGGTGAAAACCGCCCGGTGAAAAATCCTCTCGCCTGCGAGGACCATGACAGCAGCGGCAAGCCGGTACGCTCATGCCAGTCGCAGGTTTCCTCGTCGGCCGACACGCAGCCGGTCCAGAACGGCTCGTTTGCTTTGGCCAAGCTCAGGTTCGGGCTGCTGAAGGCGAAGCCCGTCAAGCCATGCGACGCAGCGTAGTCGTTGGCTTCCTGAATTCGCTGCCACTTCCAGTTGGACGCGCCCAGCGACTGAACGCGGCCTGCTTCCAGATGCGCATTCAGAGCCTCAAGGATTTCGCCGACAGGCACATTCTCATCATCGCGGTGCAGCGCGTACAGCTCAACGGAATCGGTCTGCAGCCGCTCCAGGCTTTCTGCAAGATCCGCATCAATCGCCGCCTTGTTTACCCGCGGGCCATCCCGGTTATGATGCGCTCCCTTGGTCAAAATAACAAGCTGGTCCCGATTGTTGCGCTCACGCATGTATCGGCCGATGACCCGCTCGCTGTCGCCGCCGCAATAAATATACGCGGTATCAATGGTGTTGCCCCCGATGCTCAAGTACGCGTCGAGGTTCTCGCACACTTTATCGTACACATCCGGCCGGAAATAATCCGAGCCCTTGATCAGCCGCGACACCGGCTTCACTACGCCCGCAATTTGAATATAGTCCATTCGTTTCCCCGCCTCCTCGTTATAAAACGACGCGCTTGCGTTCCCGCGCCGACTTCAGGCAAGCATCCAGCACCCGCATATTCAGCACCGCATCCGACGGGGCAAATGCCGTAGGCTCGCCCGCCAGCACCGTGCGTGCGATCGAATCGGCCTGCAGCGCGTACTGGTTGACCGCCGAAACCTCCACCTCGCGCCGTGTTCCTTTGACTGTCACGAAGAAATTCGCACTCGCATCCGCATGCGCCACATACGCGGACGGAACCTCGATCCGGCCTTCTGTGCCCAAAATTTCCAGCGTATTGCGGAATTCCGCCCACATGCCGCAGTCGAAGGTCAGCGCGACCGAGCCGGGAAACTCCACCAGACCGGAGGCCATCATATCCACCTCGTCATGCTGCGGGGAAAATAACGCCTGAACCGTCACCGCCTCCGGCTCCTGGCCGAGCAGGTAGCGGGCCGCGCTGATCGGGTAGCAGCCGACGTCATACAGCGAGCCGCCGCCCATCTCGCGGTTAAACCGCACATTGCCCGCATTCGCCGCGCTGTTGAACGTAAAGGCGCCGCGAATGCCCCGCAGCTCGCCCAGCTCGCCCGACGCGAGGATGTCGCGGATCATCCGGTAGCGCGGGTGATGGCGGTACATAAACGCCTCCGCAAACACCACGCCCGCCTCTTCGCAGGCGGCAACCATCTCTTCCGTTTCCGCAGCCGTCAGCGCTGCCGGCTTCTCGCTCAGCACATGCTTGCCCGCCTGCGCAGCCTTGATTGTCCATTCGCGGTGCAAATGATTCGGCAGCGGAATATAGATTGCGTCGATCGTGTCGTCGGCGAGCAGCTCCTCATAGCTGCCATAGGCTTGCGGAATAGCCAGACGATCCGCCGCCTCCTGCGCCTTCTCCAGCGAGCGGCTGGCGATCGCCGCCACCTCGCCCAGCTCGGATTGCTTGATTCCCGGAATTACCGCTCTGAATGCAATATTAGCGCATCCTAAAATTCCCCAACGCAGCTTGCCCGTTTGCTTCGTCATAAAGATCCTCCTCACATGTTCTAGTACCATATTGTCAGTATAAAAGCGTTCAACTAAAATGAAAATATGAACATGTTGCATGCGAGTAACACAATATTGCGATTCATAAGGAGGAACGAATGCATCGGCAATTTCACTTTCCGACCATGGATCACCAGCCCTTCTTCTGCTTTCCCGAATCTGTCGGCAATTACAAGAATGATCCCAATCACCGCGTGGGCCGCCCGGCCGGGACGTTAAATAATTTCAATATCCACTATGTAGCCTCCGGCAAGGGCTTCGTTGAAATTGACGGCGAAACGTATACGCTCCAGCAGGGCGATGCCGTCTTGTATTTTCCGCTGCAGCAGCAAATTTATTATTCCAGCCTTGAGGAGCCGTGGGATGTGCGCTGGGTGCATTTCTACGGGCACACGCTGCAGGAATTTCTGACCGAGCATCGGCTGCACCGTTCGAAGCTGTGGACGCTCCGCCAGCCCGCCGCCTGGGAGAAGGCGCATATGACGCTGCTGGAGGAGGCGGAGGAGCACCGGATTTTGTACCCGACGGCGCTGTCCATGCTGACGTATGCGGTCATTATGGAATTTATCCAGCAGGCCGAGCCGCTGTCCTCGACCAAGAGCCACCACGCCTCCGAACGCATCGCCGAGCTGCTGCCGCAGCTGCAAAACGAAGCTTGTACGCCGTTTATATTGGACGACTGGGCAGAGCGCGCAGGCGTCAGTCCGTATTATTTCTCCCGGCTGTTCCGCAAGCTGATGCATATGACGCCTATGGACTTCGTCACGCTTTGCCGGATGCAGAAGGCCAAGCAGTGGCTGATTGAACGCAGCGAATCCACAATCCGCGATATCGCGGCAGACGCCGGCTATCCGAATACGAGCTATTTCAACAAGCGTTTTCTGGAAAAGGAAGGCATGACGCCGTCTGAGTATCGGAGCTTGTTCGGGAATTAAGCGGGGCGGAGGAAATGACGGACACAGCGGAAGCGGGTAGAAGGGACGCAAACGGCGCAGCGCTCGCGCAAAAAATGCCTGCATCGTCCCGAATCGCGCGAGCGGGAACGTGCAGGCGTTTGGTTTTTGCAGGATGGGGAAGGGACAAGCCGACGTAGGCGAACAGGCAGCTGACGCATCAGGTCGAGCTTGGTAATGCTAGCGCACCGTCTGCTGCGCCGCAGCGGCCTCCAGCTCAGCGACGGCCTGAAGCCCGGCCTGGTTGAGCAAATTCCAAGGCTTGTTGTAATGCGGCTGGAAGAAAAAGTCCACGAAGCCCAGATCCTCGACGGTCATCCGATTTTGGATGCACACCGACAGCGTATTGATCGACTGGGTCAGATCAGCCTTCGATAGCACCTGTGCGCCGACGAGCCTGCCGGTATCCGTTTCATACACCAGCTTGAGGTACGCCTGCTCATAAGTCGGCATAAACTCCGGCCGGTCATGCTCCTTGACCAGCGTCGCCTTGACTGCCAGCCCCGCTTCCAGCGCGGCCTGCTCCGTCAACCCGGTCGAAGCGATGTTCAGATCAAAGATTTTAATGCCCGATGTGCCTTGCGTGCCCCGGTAAGCGACCCGCGGCTCCTTCAGATTAAGCGCGACCAGCGTGCCCATTCTGACGGCATTGGTCGCGAGCGGAATATAAGCAGCTTGGCCTGTCGGGTTAAACCGAATGGCGCAGCTGTCTCCGGCCGCGTACACATCCGGGTAGCTTGTGCGCATATAGTTGTCCACGAGCAGCGCCCCGTTCGGGAGCGTATCCGCCTGACCCTCCAGCAGCCCGGTATTCGGCCGGAAGCCGATGCACATAATGACCAGATCGGCTTCGTATTCGCCGGCCGTCGTGACCACCTTGCTAACCTTGCCGTCCACGCCGTGCAGCGCCTGCACCGTCTGCCCGAGCGCAAGCTCTATGCCGTGCTCTTCCATATCCCGCTCCACGATATCCGTGAAGGCTTGGTCTAAATATTTAAACATCACCCGCGGCGTATTGTCGAACAGCGCGACCTGCTTGTTCAGCTGCCGGAATGCTTCAGCCAGCTCAACCCCGATATACCCTGCGCCGACGACCGCGATCCGCTTGGCGTGCGCCGCTTTGGCGATAATCGCTTGGGCATGCGCATAATTTTTGCAAAGCATCACCTGATCCAGCTCCATACCCGGCAGGTTCGGCACAATCGGCCACGAGCCTGTCGTCATCACCAGCTTGTCGTAGGTGTCCTGGGTGACGACGCCGGTTTCCAGGTTTTGCACCGTCACCGTTTTGCTCGCCGTATCGACAGCCAGCACGTCATGCCGCATCCGGGTCTGCACACCCAGCTCCGTCAGGTTGTCCGGATGGGCATAAAACAGCTCCTCCGCATTACGAACCACGCCTCCGACATGGAGGGCGATGCCGCACGACAGAAACGAAATATGTTCATTGCGCTCGTAAACGGTAATGACAGCTTCGGGATAACGTTTGGCAATTTGAATCGTAGCTGCCGTTCCGGCGTGGGTGCAACCAATGACGATGACTTTCATATGAGTAGCCTCCTTGGGAGCTGGATTTTAAGCTATACAAGCTGAAAAGCTTAAATAGCTTGGTTTGTGATTAAATTCACTTAATTTCTGAAAAAGAAAAGCTTCTAAATCGAAGCACTTTCGGCGAACACACCTGCATGTTTTGGTTTTGACGGCGGCTTTTCTTGCAGTAATCGAATCGTTCAGCTCTGCTGAGCATGTATAGATTCCAGCATCTTAAGAAAAACTTGTAGTGAAATAAATCACAATGTTGCCGTTGAGTTCACTATAAGCCACTTCGACACGGAATGCAATAGTCAAGTGAAATAAATCACAAATTGGACAAAAAACAAAGTTGCTCCGACTTTGACGCAAGCTTACCGCGACGTTAGCGCCGCAGCGGCTCAGCTTGCAATCGTCCTCCTTTATTAGGAGCGTACACCTGCTTGACTAGTAGATCACTCCAGAAGTGCCGTTACTTTCAGTAAAGCTCAAAATTGCTGGATAACACGAGCCTTTTACGAGCCTTTATAGTGACCGGTACATGGGGATCGATCTACTAGCTCATGAGGTGATCCTCGCTGCCTGGGCTACATCTACCTCACGTGAAGCAGACTACCAGCTACATCACGTGAAGCAGATCACCGGCGCGCAGTATACCCTCGCGCTCTACTGAGCAAACAATGCCGCGCCGCTGCTTGGCGGCCCGCACAAAGCGAGCTGCCGTACCGCTGGCCCCGCTTTCCTGTTCAACGGCCTCCCCCGCATCTTTGCAGGGCAAATTTTCGCCCTCGCTGATCAGTCCGGCTTCTCCCGGGACCAGCAGTCTTGCCCCTGCTTGCAGCAAGGTGAAGTCTTCCATGCCGGACACAAGCACATTCGCCCCAAGCCACGTCGGATGCACCTCAGCAATGCCAAGCTTGTCAGCGATCCGCCGGCAATCCTCAACCGACACGATGCTGATTGGCCGCCGATTGGCGATCATCGTCCCCCTCGGGTAAAAACGCTGGCGGCTGTCTGCCTTGCGCAGCAGCCCATAATGGCGGTCTCCGGGGATTCCACCGAGCTCAAGCTTGATTTCGTCAACCTGCCGGGTTATGAACGTGGACGGGTTATCTGCGATATAAACGCCCTCTACCCTTAGCTTGTGCTGCACCTGCATGCTCCATTCCCCTGCCTTCTTGTTTGCGTAACGTGTGATCCGCGGCAACTACGCCTCTTTACAGGATAGCGGTTGAGCGGCCAACTTATTCAGCGTACTGTAATCCGGCCAGCCCCACATCCCGCGACTCAAGCAACCCGGACATTTCGGTAAACTAAAAAAGAAAGGCACAGGCCATAACGGCCTATGCCTAATCTTCCTGCTGCAAACGCTGCATGAAATCCTCGGCTGCACTGTAGCCCTGCTGGCGCAAGTACCAGTTATTGGCCGCCGCCTCTACCAGTCCTGCGACATCGCGACCCGGCTGAAGCTGAATTTCGATATGGGGAATTTTAATATCCATATATTCCGTAAACTTCTGCTCAAGCTCCAGCTCGTTGTTGAGCGCGTGATCCTGCCATTTGGTCAGCTCGATATCAAGCACGATCCGCGTTTCATCCTGGAAGGCGCTCCGACCATACAGCCGCGACACGTTAACTAGCCCGATGCTGCGCAGCGCAAGGAACTCCTTCGTTTTGCCGCTGTGCGTGCCGAGAATTGTCTCAGGACCGATCTTTTTCAGCACGACGATATCGTCAGCCACCAGCCTGTGCCCGCGGCGGATCAGCGTGTGCGCAGTTTCGCTTTTGCCGACGCCCGACTTGCCCCGCAGCAAAATGCCGATGCCCGACACGTTGACGCAAACGCCATGTACGGCCATCTCCGGCGCCAGCGCCTTGGCTAAATAGCTGTCGATCAGCTCAACGCAGCGGGCGGTCGGCATCGCCGTACGCAGCAGTGGAATGCCCTCTTCCTCGCAATGCTTCTTCAGATAAGTCAATCCATCCAGATTACGCGTCACGACGAAGCAGGGCGGATGGTATTTCACAATGTTGCCGATATACAAATTGCGCTCATCCTCAGTCAGCTTGTGCAAGTAATTGATCTCCTTGCTGCCCAGCACCTGGACATGCGCATGCGGGAAAAAGTCGAAATACCCGACAAATTCCAGACCTGGCCGGTTCGCCCGCGGCTTCGGAATAACAGCATGCATATGCTCGCCGCCCGCCAGCACCTCCAGCGACAAACGCTGGACCAGATCATGAACCGTAACCGATTTCATGGTTGCTGCTCTCCTTCCTGTTTGCCTATCTACATAGGTTGCACATAGATATTCTACACAGGCGGCGAATTCCCTTTTTCCACGCTACACTTCGATTTTGCGATCCAGACGACCGTCGAGCACCGTGTTCACAAAGACAAGCTCCGTCGTCGTCAGCGTCCGGTCCTTGACCTTCTGCAGCCAGCCCCAGTCAAGCCGGTCCTCGTTGTAGGCTTTGCCCAGCACCTCGTACAGCATATCCCACTGCCACGGGTCGAGCTTCATCGGTTGGGACATGTCGTCGTCCTCCTTGATTATCGCGGCTCCGTTCAGACCGCCATTCATTTCAATATCTGGAATACAACCCACTTGCTGATCATAGCCAATTAGTTGGTGAGTAGCGATCAGCCGGTTGAGCTTGTCTGCGTACTGCGGGTCGGTCGCATACCCGCAAGCCAGCAGCATTGCGGTCTGCAGCTGCGGCGAAGCCGCTTGCCGAACCCTTGTGTATCGCGGCAGCTGAAACAGCAGGTCCTGATCGAGAAACCCGTCCGCAATTGTATCATAGGCCCGCCAATTCGCCGCGATGCCGTCATAACGAACCCCGTCGTACACCTCCCACGTTTTGGTCGAGACGGTTCGGCCGCTCCAATACGCATTCGGCTGGCCGCCTCCTGCCTTCAGCCCGACGAGGTTGTTCCAGCTATGCAGCGTGCAGCCCGTCTCCAGCATCGCCTGCGCGATACGGACCGACGGATACAGCGGCGAGCCTTCCGATCTCAATCTGACTGCGATCGGCACGATAGCTGCGATGAAGGCTTGAGGGGTGAGACGCATGAGAGGCGCTCCTTTCTAAAATACTAGTGACAAGCCATACTATTGTTTGTCTCAAATCGCTGTTAATTCCCTCATCCCCAATGTCCGAATCTGGAATCAAATCATACCAGCTAGGCCATGGCGTAGAACAGGATAGCCATCCTGAATTCTAACATCCTCATCTGGGAAAGCTTCAGAAAAGAAATAAATGGTGCCGACCTGTAAGTCCAATTTGAAACAATCCTCTACGCTATTTTTACAACCTCGAAATTAAGATCAACTCCGTTGGACAAGGTAATAGCCGACGCGCATCGTACGTAAATTTCCAGATACTCTCCGGCGTTGATATACAGCGCAGCACTACCGGATATAGAAGTACTAACAATACCTGCAGTATAGGTGACATATGCCAATCTTCGAAATACATAACCATTGACATAAAGATACATCTCGAAATTGCTACCAGCTGGAATACCGGCACCAAGAACAATAGTATTAATTTGATAAATCCCACTTTGAGGCGCAGTGAAGCGATGCGTTGCGATGTCATAATTACCAAGATTATCGTACTGCTCTTGTGGAAACTGTACCTTTGTCCAAGTGTTAGCCGAGATAGACTGCTGTGTACTAGCTGGACCGTACGCACGAGCTGCTGGCCTAGCTCCCCAGGTATTGTCGCCCCATGGATTAACTACACCTGTGTTAACCGATCCACCACTCTGTGCAGCTACTGAGCCAGAAATTGAATTATTTGAGTTTAGCGAGACAACTCCACCATGATATGCAAAAACGGAGAAGGTATTTGTAGAATCCAAAATAGAGCTGAACACGGCCACATTGCAGTAATAACCGACAGATAGCCCATTACTGTGGTTCTGTGCTCTGCACCCCTCAATCCTTCCATTTGCTACCACAAAAGAGAAAGCGGCAGTTGTTTCAGATGGAGTGGTGGCATCACATAAATTAATAATGACTCCACTAGAGTATGATAAATCAAATGCAGCCTTAGTGGCTGACGTTGCTCTAAATCCTCTAATCTCAAGCCGACCATAACAATTCAAAACTTTAAAAGAGTTCACTGTATGAGTAGCGGATAGTATTGTGGCTCCCAACAGCATGATTTGTCCCGTACCCATCTGGAACCCCGCGACTACTACATCCTCAACATAGGTACCAGCAGAAACATTAATTGTGACAGTATGATTAACAATTTGTGGTATGGAATCAACAGCCTTCTGAATCGTCTTAAACGCCCCGGCCGCCGTGTTCGACGTCCCAATGTTGCTGTCATTTCCATCCGTCCGCACATAATAAGTGAGGTCCGCTGTCGTTTTTGTAGGCACAGCGCTATCCAGCTTGCCTTTATCCGCCGCCGACATCAACCCGTTCGCCCCTGTCGTCGCCACGGCTGTAGACGCCTTCCCATTCCAAGCCGCCTTCTCCGCATCCGTTACAAACCGGTTCGCAGCATCCTGCACAATAACCGAAGCCGGGTGCGTTGCGGGGTGCACATAATTATTCGCTCCAGCCGCGATGCCGGCCAGCTTGGCGAAGTCCGCCTTGCTCATGCGTCCGTCCACGGAGGCGGAAGCCTTCTTCACGACCTCCGCGTCCAGCACATCCATATTACCGTTCAAGTCCGCGATATCGACGACATCTGTGCCCTCCGGCTTCTTCAATCCCAAGTTAGGCGTTGTCTGCATAGTCTCACACTCCTGTAAATGTTCGTAATTGCGCCCAAGTCTGGGCCCGCGCCTGCTGCCAGATGAGCGGCTTCACGTTATTCCATACCGTATACGTGTATTTGAAGGCGTACGCCAGATGAGCGGGCTTGATCTCCTCCAGCAGCTGGATCAATCCGGCCATATTCGCCGGGATGCCCTTAACCCCGATAAAATGAATGTCAAAGCTCGCTTCTCCCGGCTTGTCCACAACGCTCACTTCGCCGCCGGAAAATGCCGCTGCCGCTTCTCTGATCATTTGCCGTGTCGTCGTGCCGGTGCCGCGCAGCTTGGCCCGAAGCATCTCCCTGCGCCAGGCATAGGACTGGGTGCGCTCCGTGTTTAGTCCAAACTCCTGCTCCCACAGCACCAAACCCCACGTCGCCGTATTCATAAACAGCTGGTCAAGCTGTTCCTCGATCCGGTACCGGACTTCGCCGATTTCTTCTCCAAGCGTCGCTTGCAGCTCCACCATTTGTCGGCTTTCCTCGTAGTACACGGGCAAATAAGCCATCAGATCGGTCTGAAAGTCTGGAGTCGTCCCCAGATCAGCGTCCTCGCCGCCAAAGGGCAGCGTGTTATACAACCATTGTCCGTAGGCCACTGGTTACACCCCCTTGAGCTGATTCCAGGTCAACGGCCCTTTAGACATCACATCGGCCACATAAGCCAGCTCCCGCGGCGTACCCCACACATTGTCGCCCTGGGCGGCCTGGAAGTGTAAAATTTTCATTGTGCTTTTATTAAACACAAGCGCATTGACTTTGCCGCCACTAGTGTCCGTGTACGTATTCAGCACCAGCATGTCCTGATACTGGGTATCGCCGGAGGCCGAATTTAAACCGCCAAGCGAAGTAAAATACAGACCAAGAAAGCCCTTGGGTGTTGCCGCAGGCTTGACAACGCGGTCATCTGTCCGCTGCACTCTGGCATGCTCATGCGCCGCCGGGGCAAACGTGGACGGCTTGCCCGTCACCTCCGCCCAATCCACAGCGCCCCAAGCCGCGCTCCCGGCCGTCGCTCCCGCCTTCAGCACCTTGCCGCCGCTGCTTGTACCCGTCGCCGGGACATGCTGATTGCCGTCGCCCGTAGGATGCACGTACGTGTTGGCGCCCGACGTTACGCCGTCCAGCTTCGCCTTGTCGGCTGCACTCATCAACCCATGGGATGACTGGGTGGCCATGGCAGTCGAGGCCTTGCCATTGAGCGTTTCTTGCAGCTGAGAGATCGAATTTATACTCGGCATTCCATTTGTAATGACAGCTCCCATAGGCAGCACTTGTCCTGTACCCAGCTTGAGCACAGAGCTATCCGAGTTGCGTGCGGCAATCAGCAGCATATTAGGAGTAACCAGTCCGGCAGACAAAGCGGCATAATCGGCTACTTTGAGCGTTGCGAACGTTTCACCCGGATTGTGCACCGCATACAGCGAGCGCCAGTCGGAACTGGACAGCAAAATTCCGTTTTCATCCACCGTTACGGGCGCAGATGAACCAATTCCGGAAATAACGGTGCCGGGTGCAGGCGGCAGTATCTCAATAAAACCGGTTGGATTAATAGCCTTGTCCATCGGCAAAATGATAAATCGGAATGTCCATTGCAGCCTGTCATTTTTCCAAGTAATGGTTCCACCTCCACTCAAAATAAATTGAGCCTGGAGGTAGTCGCCAATCTGATCTATTTTACTCGCATAGCTATTCCAAGACGCCTTCTCCGCATCCGTGACGAACCGCTTCGCCGCGCTCTCCGTCACGTCGGCCGCTGCATGCCCGTGTGCGGCTGGCGCAAATGTCGACGGCTTGCCCGTCACCTCCGCCCAATCCACCACGCCCCACGCCGCGCTTCCGGCTGTCGCTCCCGCCTTCAGCACCTTGCCGCCGCTCGACGTTCCCGTTGCCGGGATATGCTGGCTGCCATCTCCCGTGGGATGCACATATGCATTTGCGCCGGCAGCTACCCCGTCCAGCTTCGCCTTATCGGCCGCGCTCATCAGCCCGCTCGCGCTTGTCGTCGCTGCTGCCGTCGAAGCCTTCGCCGTCCACGCGGCCTTTTCCGCGTCTGTGACGAACCGGTTGCCCGCATCCTGCACGATCATCGACGGCGGATGGCTGGACGGATGCACATAAGCATTTGCGCCAGCGGCGATCCCGGCCAGCTTCGTTTTCTCCGCAGACGTGTAGTCCTCGGCGCTCAGCTGCTTGCCGACAACCTTATCGACCTTCGTCGCCAGCTGAGCCGTCATCGTCGCCGCGAAGTTCGGGTCATTATTCAGCGCCGCGCCAAGCTCCTGCAGCGTATCCAGCGCCTCGGGAGCAGCTCCGACCACCTGCTGGATACGCTGATCCGTCTCTGCTTTCGTATAGGTGACGGCTTTATCCGCCTTCGTGGTCAGCTGTGTATCGACATACGTCTTCGCCGCTTTGCCGTTTTCGACAGCCGTCAGACGTCCTTCCGCAGCAAGCGCCCTCGCATCTGCCGCTCCCCTGTAGCGATCCAGCTCGGTTTGCGTCGCCGTGACACTCGTTTGCAGCGCGTTGATATCGTCAGCCTCTACCGTATCGCCGGGCGTCTCATAGGTGACATAGATGACGGGGGCCGCACTGAACGCCCGCAGCTCTCTGCGCCACGGCATGTCCGCCGGAACGGAGACGACCGCATTCAGCACCTCCTCGCCGGTAAAACGCGAGCCCGTATACACCTTGATGCTGCTGTTCACGATATTGTCATGCGCCAGCGGCCCTTCATACTTCCCGCCAGCAGTCGCCAGCTCTTCCTCAATGACGTAAATGCCGCCGTCCTTGCGTTTGTTCAGCTTGTCGCTGAACCGGTCGATGCCATTCGGATATGCCATGTCTTACACCCCCAAGCCGATCGTGCCAGGCAACGCAATTTCGTCGGCGGACAACGCGACATTCCCGGAACCGCCATTCAGCTGAAGTCCGGCGTAGTCGACCACGCCCGGCGTCTCCAGCAGCAGTGTGCCTATGCGGGCGATTGAAACGTACGACACCGTAAACGCCATCTCCTTCAGAAATGCACCCAGCGCCGCTGCAAATGCGTTCGTCACCTGCTGCAGCGTGTAGCCCTGCGCCAGCGTAACCGTCGCTGCGACTGCGACAGGCTTGGCTGCTGCGCTGGCTACGGTCACGGCAGCGCCAATCGGCGCCTTCCCTGCGCCGCCTCCCGATGCCCCGGGGTCAATCGTCTGCTGCACCTCCTGCACAAGCTCTGACGACGCCGGAGCAAATGTCGCATCGACGATAACTACCTTGACCGTCCCCGGACCGTTCCACAGCGGAAATACTTTGGCCGCGCCTACGCCCGGCACCTCGCCGGCCCACTCCAGATAATGCGCGATATTTCCGCTCGTCGCAGGGCGCTGCGTCTGCTGGCGGTAGCGCTGCAGCAAGGCGGCGTCGCTCTCCGTATCTTCGCCGGGAATCAGCACTGCGCCGAGCGTCGCCGAGGTCAATCCCGGCGCCAGCTCCACCGGCTGCATCGCGCCGAACGGCGTATTGCCGACTGCCCCGGCCGTCTCGGCCTCCAGCCGGACGGCTTCCCCCGCCTCCAGCGCCCGGAAATACAGGCCGCCTGCATAAAATCGGGCCCCGGCGCTTACCGCCGTATTAAAGGTCCCTGCCCGGACCGCCTTGGTGGCGAGCCGCCGGACGACGCCAAGCTCGCTTGTGCGGCGCTCCAGCCACTCGCCGCTGGACGTGCTGGCGAAGCCAAGCCGCAGGCTGCCGTCCAGCCCGATATACGCCTGCGCCAGCTCGGCGGCCGTCGGAGCAAGCGCATCGAAGATCATGCTGCCCTGACGCTTGTCCACATCTGCGGGCACGCGATCCAGCATCCGGCGCAAAATCGCTTCATACGTCTGCTGTTCATACAAGTCCATTCACCTCTTTCGTTATCCCCAGGCTGCCGTAATCCGACATGACCGTGAAGGCCACCTGCGCCTGGTTGTCTTGCAGCACGATCCGCATATCCTCCACCGCGCGCACCCGGTCATCCTGCAGCAGCGCTTCCCGGATGCGGCGGGTCAGCTCCGAGCGAATCAACAGCGGGTCCGCGCCCAGCAGCCCCCTCAGCTCGCTGCCGTAATCGGCGTTGTATACCGCATGCTCGAAGCGTTCCGTACTCAGTATTTTAAATACCATTTGCCGCACGGCGTCCAGCCCGTCAATCGTAGTCGGCTCAAGCGCCCCGCTCTCCGGACGCAAGCCCGGCACATCCAGCGCATACGTACGGCTCGGATGCTTCACCCGCCGCAGCGTCACCTCGTCACTCCATACACTGCCCTGAGGGATCATGGCGACACCATCCGGTCCAGCACAACAAACTGCCCGCCGCCCTGCTGCCGCAGCAGCAGCACCTGATCCCCGGCATAAAGCCCGTCCCGGATCACGACCGTCTGCCCGGCCAGCGACAGCTCCTGACGTCGCAAGCCCTCCGGCACCAGCAGCAGCTCCGCCGGCAGCCGAAACCGTTCGTCCACGCTGATCTCCAACGGCTCGACGCCAACAACGGTACCGAACAGCACCGCTACCGGCTGACCGGCGTCAACGGCGCCGAGGCTCGCCTTTTTAATGACATCCAGCATTCGGCCTACGCTCATGCTATCACCTTCAATTCCAGATTCATCGTATGCTCGCCGCCCGTGAAGGTATGTGTGCATTCCTCCACCAGAAACGGCTTCTCCAGCCCCAGCTCGGCCAGAAAAATAAACACGTAGTACCCGGCCCGCACCCGGATATCGCCGAGCGCATTCAGACTGAGCGTCCGCTGCTCGCGGTTGTGCCGCGCCATCAAGTTGCCGAGCAGCTCCACCAGCTGCGCTTCGTTCATATTGTCATTGGCCTTATGGTACAGCTGAAGCCGGCCCCATTTGGCAATATTGGCGCTATCCTGCTCGATATAAACGTCACGGCGACGCGTCTCCTTGTTGTCGCGCACCAGCTTGACCCGATTGTACGTCTCCTCATCAATGGACCGCTTGTAGCTGTAGTCCACCAGCAGGCTCCCGTCCCCGATCGAAAAATACAGCCGCAGCACATTCATATCCCGCAGCGTCAGAGCGCCGAAATCATCGTACAAAATAAAATTGCCCTGCCCGGCAATAAGCGTCAGGTCCAGCGCCTTCAACGCAATATCGAGCAGCTTCTGCCCGTCCTCCACCATCGAAGGAATGACGTATTTCGTGTCCTGCAGCTCCCCCGTTTTCATCCCCAGATCGCCCGCCAGACGCCGGATCACTTCCGTGGCCGTAGCCTTCGTAAATACGTACGTGTCATTGCCCATCCAATAACGCAGCTGGTCAAACGCAGTCAGCTTCACCTGCTCGGACGTATCTTGCTCGATCGTAAACACATAGCCGAAAAAAACAGGCGTATCCCCCTTCTGGACCCGCACAACGGCTCCCGGCTCCAGCCGGAAGGACGCCTGCTGTACAAGCGACCCTTTGATCAGCGTCAGCTCAAGACTCGACGGCTTGGCGATCCGGCTCGTTTTCCAGGACAGCTCTGCCGTTAGCCGGGACACGTCCCAGACGTTGCCGTCCCGGTTATCAATCAGCACTTCAAACATACGTCTCCACCTCCGGCAAACGCAGCTCCCGCCCGATCTGCAGACGTCGCAGCTCGGCGTCGCTGATGCCGTTCAGCTGCTGAATTTCCCGGTAGCGGGCTCCGCTTCCAAGCAGTCTGGCTGCGATGCTCCATAAGGTATCCCCCGCCACCATCGTGTAGGTCGACGGAATACGACGGTCATCGGCCCGCGCGGGCTCGGCCTCCTCCACCACCGTCCCCCCTTGCAGCGGGTCCACGACGATATTGACCTTCTTGGCCGCATAGAAGACGTAGGCTTTGAGCGCCAGCTCATATTCGATATCTCCCGCATTGCCGGCAGACTCCCGCCAGTCGAACCGCTCGATGCTGACGGGCAAGTTCAGCTGGATGCCCAACAGCTGCCCCTCAGTCAGCTCAGCCTGCGCTCCGGTCACCGCGATCCGAATCGGCCGTCGGCTCTGCATCCAGTCCTGGAGCTGCTCCACATACCAGAGAGCGGGATACAAACCCTTGTCGCTGACTTGGACATACGGATACGCCGCAGCCGGGAATATGCCGGACCAGCTGATCTCGCGCAGCTGCGGAAGCTGGATCGTATTGATCTGTCCAAGTCCGACGATGTCATAGGTTTTGCCCTCCGCGTTTTGCTTGATCTCCAGCGTTTCCGGATTAACCGGCAGCCGAAACCACGATTCCGCATTGTTCCAGCCTAAAAAAATGCCATAGGGTACCTTCACGCATACACCCCTCCCGCCGTTCGGGCGAACTCATCCTGCAGCGAATCGGTAATTTTGCGAACCAGTTCGTCCACATCCGCAGTGCTTCGGATTTCCCCGGTTTCCACCTGAACCGTCGGCGTTAACGTCACGAAGTTTTGAATCGAGCGAAGATCCGCCAGCTCGCGCAGCAGCTTGAGGTCTTCATTGGCAATATCCACCTCGCCGCCGACCTTGACGTTGTCCTTTATTTTGCCGACCTCGTCGACCTTCTTGATTTTTGCGCCCTGATTCCACTTGTCCAGCACATCGCCCTGTTTAAACTTGTCCATGAAGGAACCGCCTGCTTGCAGCGATTTGTTCGCCCAGTCCTTTCCGGCTGTGAAGCTGGCGCCGATTTCCTTGAACTCCATCTTGCCATCGGAATAATCGGTTTTCTCAAACATACTGTTCCATTTCGGAGGATTGGACTTAAACAGGTTGTTGAATTTATTGATATCGGCCTCAGGAATCGTAACATCCAAACTAACCCCGGGAAGCTTATTAAGCAGTTGAATGCTTCCATTAACCAAACCTACGACGCTATTCCACACATTCAACAGAATATCAATGATAAAAATCGACATATCCTGAAATAGCTTGACAATGGCATACACTGGATCTTTCAGAAAGTTCATGATGAATTCTGAGAAAGATAAAGACAGATTGATTACAGCAGCGACAATATTATATAAAAGAGCATACAAATACATGATCGAGCCAACTGCCGTGCTAATGATTTCCCCCATCGAAAATCCCATACTATGGAGCGTAGCGATAATAAGTGCAACCGCCGCAACCACAAGCAGCAGCGGCCAAGTGGCCGCGACCCAATTGACGATCCACATCACGGCTAAAACCGCGAGCGCAACGCCGATCCCGAATAATATAGCTTTGAGCAAACCTAAGTGCTCCAGTATATAACCAACCGCCGATTCCGCTACCGAGGCAATCATATAGAAGGCCGCGCCAAAGCCGACGAAAAACGAATTGAACTTCCCGGCGTTGAAGGCTTCATTCAGCTTGCCCAGAGCCTTGGTAATTTTGTCGAGAGCAGGAAGCGCTGCTTCCGCCAAGCCGGATTTATAGCTGCTCTGCAAGGACGCAAGCTGGTTTTGGGCTGTACCATTCATGACCTCAGAGCTTTTCGCCCCCATGCCCTGCTCAGCCATCAACTGCTCGATCCCTTTGAATACCCCTTGAAAATCATTTTTCTTGCCTTTGGCGTCAAGCTTTAACGGAGCCACATTGCTTGCGCCAAAAAAGCCCTCCAGCGCCTTGACATCCCCGTTTAACGCCGAAATCACCGCTCCGTGCGCTTTTTCGAAGCTGGTATTGACCGGACCGGAGGCTTTGAGCTGGGCGGCAATCTGATTAACGCGGCTTAGGTGATCGGTGTTTTGGGTTGTCGGGAACGCCGCGATCGTCGCTGTCAAATATTCCTTGATATCCACACCCTGCTTGAGCGCATCCGCCTTGAACTTCTCGAACATGGCAGTACCCACATCCTCTTGGCCTGTCCGGGCGATAAATAACGTTTTAAACTGGTCCTGCTCCATCGCCCCTTGAAAAGCGTTTTTGCCCAAAGCTGTTGCCCTGGCAATCAGGCTTGCTCCCGCCTTATTCAGCTTTTCATATGCCTTCACCCAGCGGTTCGCTTCTTTTTTCTTCTCCTCGGCAGCCTTCTCCAGTTGGCCCTCAGCCTCCTTAGCCTGAGCAGAGGCTTGAGCCTGGGCCTGGGCAAAAGCGCTTCCCCCCGCATTCCGCTGCTGCCTGTTGAATGCCCACGATTTGGCTGAGCTGGACTGGATCAACGCCTGAACGCGCACGTTGAAGGCATTGGTTACCGAAATGGAAAATAAATGGGTGATTGCTTGCTTGGCAGCTTGCTGCAGCGCAGGACGGGGAGCTGGTCGATTTCCCGCAGGGTCCCCCGGGCGTATAAATGATCCACTGCGGGCCGTCGTTGTCGGCTGACGGCTCATCGTGTTCGCCTGATTAGCCTTGTTCAGCAACTGCGCCACGGCTGCGAGCAGCTTCAGGCTCCCCAGCAGCGTATTAGGTTTCATCTGTCGTCCTTCCTCCCTTCCACGCCGACCGCCGCTGCTCAGGACTTAGGTCCGCCTGCGGCAGCGCAGCAGCGTTATTTTCGTCTGGCTCGCTCTCGCTTCTCGCTTTCCACACGAATATCGATCATCGCAAAGACGGCGGCTTGCTCGCGCCGGGACATCGCGACGAGCACATGGGGCAAAATATGCAGCTCATGGAGGGCGTAGTAGGCGTAATTTGCCAAGCCGTCGCCCTCGTTGATCAGTTTTTTACGTCGTCCACCAGCTCGTTCATTTCCTTGTCGAAGCCGTTAATCTCCTGCACGCGCTGCACGAGCGCCGTATATTCGCCGGGCAGCAGCATTTTGCGCAGCAGCGCCTCGGCGCCCATGACGCCGTACGATTTCTGCAGCTCCGCATCGCGGAGGCGGGGGAACACGATGCTGGCGACGGCCAGCTTCGCCATATATTCCTCCGGACTCGTTTCCGTCGTGTACGAGCCATGCTTGCCCTTGATGCGACGGGTGGCCGCCTTGCGGCAGTCTTCATTTTCCGCCTCGGTCATGCTGCGCAGCCGCCACGGGACGGGCTGACCGTCCTTGTCCTTGAAGCGCTCCGAAACGACAAATTCCTCCGTTACCTCACCGACGACATTTTGTGCGAAAAATACCGATAAATCACTCATTGCTGCTTCCTCCCTCGCTTGAATGAACCTAAATGAACTTATAACGAGCCTTCATGATTGGCCCGGGCCGAGCGGTCGAATAGCGCGTCACCCGGGCCCATGTCCCTTGAGCTAATACTCGAACGAACAAACCTTTTACCCTTGCGTGGCCGTAAATGCATTCAGAACTTCGACATCCTCGAAGGTGAACGCAATTTCCTCCTCCAGCGCCTCCGCTTCGGTGTCGAGGGAAGCCATAATGACGCTGTCGAGGTTTACGCCCTTCACGACAACCGTCTGGTTGCCGATATTGGACGAAGGCGATTCGTTGACGACCATAATGTCGAAGTATGTATCGACGCCGGTCTTGATGTAGCCGAGCATCAGCTCGCGGAACTTGGAGGTTACATAATAGATGGTCAGGCTGCCGGTTCCTTTCCAGCCCTTGGCCTTGTGCTGCGTGCCGCGACGGCCAAGCGTCTTGATCTCCGCCTTCTCCTTCTCCACCTTCGCCTCCAGCTTCTTCACATAAAACATTTCAAACACTTGCCCGTTGATCGTCGCGTACGCGCGGCCCTCTTGCCCGCTGATCGTGTTTCTCGCCTCCAGAAATGCCATCTTACTTCACCGTCACTTTCATGTAGATTTTTTCGATGGAATCGACCGGCTGAACGTTCAATTCGACGTAGACGCTGTCCGATTCGGCGCCCGGCAGCACGATAATATCGGTCTGGGCGTCAAATTGCTGGATCGCTCCGATGCTTTGCAGCGTGTCGAGGTAAGCGATGCATTCCTTGCGGAACAGGTTGCGGCCATCTGCATGGTTGTCCACCTTGCCGATATAATACGATTCGAAAATGCGCTTGAAATCGTCGGCGATGCCGTCCAGCACCCGCATGACGCGGTTTTTGGCAAAGGCGCGGCCTTTGGTCGGCGTGAAGCTGCGGAACGTGTTGATATCCTGCTCCACGATCGCTTTGCCGCTGCCGGACACGAACACAAATTCACCGTTTTGCAGCGCCGCTTCGATCTGCGCGTTGGTGTAGCGAGTATCCACATCGGCGGCGTCATCGTATGCCTGGTACGTCAGCGACTGGTTCATCGGCGCGCCGGCCGTAGCGGCGGCTACCCAGACGGTCGCCTTCTGCGCATTCAGCACCGTGCCGTCCGTCAGCACGACACCGTTTTTCACGCTGATAATGCCTTCATGGTCGGCGGCCGGATAGTTTTCCAACACGGCCTTGACCTTGCGGCCCTCGGCGTCGCGCAGCCGCTTGATGAAAGCGGCATAGACCGCTTTAAGCGATGCATCGCCCGACACCAGCGCCAGCGTATGAAATTCCTGCACCTCGACTGCGCCGAGGAAATCGCTGTGGTTCTGGTTGGTCACAGCGCCGTCGGCGCCGCCCGTCAGCGGCGAGCCGGCGGTCGCCGTCAAGGCGCCCGTTCCGCTGAACACGACCCAGCCATTTGGCTTCAGCCCGGCAATGTCGGCCACCGTCTGGCTGTCGATGGTCTGACCGGACAGCACTGTGCGCACATCAAATTTCGTGTTATCGTCGACGTTCGGCTGGATGACAACCGACAAATCGTTGCCGCGCAACCCGCTGTGCACAGCCGTTACGGTCAGCGCGGTTACCGCAACCGCCGCCTTCACGCCTTCGTTCAGCCGGTACAGCAGCACCGTTTTGGCCCGCTTGAGCGCCTCCTTCACCAGCACCAGCTGCGGCGCGGTCAAGTCGTAGCCCAGCTTCGCACGCACATCATCCTCAGCCGAGATCGCGATCATCTTGCGAGCTTCGCCCCAGCTAAGCGCCAGCGCCAGCGCCATAATGCCGCGCTCGCCGACTGCGCCCGCCGCCTTGCCCTCGCCGACGAAATTCATGTAAACCCCCGGACGCACCTTGTTTTGCGTTGTCCATGTTCCTCCTGCCATTTACAGCACCGCCCTCTTCATAAATTGGTTAATCAGCTCTTCGGTTTCCTGCTGGGTGTACAAGCCCTCTTCCTCCAGCAGCGCCATCAGCACATCCTTGTCCGCCTGGACGAACTGACGCGCTTGCAGCAGCTGCGCCTTCGCATAGCGGGCGGGCTCAGCCGTCCGGGCGTCAGCAGCTGCCGCCGTCACATACTCACCGGCAGCCACAGCCTCTGCCTCGGCGCCTTTGCGTTTGGTCATCGTAGCTTTGCTCCCTTCCAATTCGGTATCGGGAAAGGCAGTTCACCAGGCGAGGCACGGCGGCTTCGTCTCGTTCCCCTCCGGTCTTCCACACGCCGTCAGCGCCCTGCGGCCAACAAAAAACGACGGCTCCGTATTCGGAACCGCCGTCTTCGTTGACCTCTCTGCTAACTTTCCCACGTTATCATAATAGCACGGGTTTTCGGACGTTTTGCGACTCGCGGGGGTCATCGGCCGGACAACGATGCGTCATCCATGCGTCACCCTTTTCCGCAGCGCCCTCGGAAGGTCGGCTTCACCAGCACAGACTCGCCTCTATCTGCCAGGAGCACCCCCAAGAGCCGCTGACCCGCGCCTTGCCTGACTTCTGGAGAACCCCTACACTGACGCTCCGTTCACGCATTTCTGGGCGCTTGCATACACTGAAAAGGCAAATGGCGGGTACAGCGAACGTACATCGTACCGCGCAGAAGGGTAGGAGAACAACATGACTTCGTATGTGAATCAAGCGTCGACGGCGCCACAGTTCTTTTATGATCTGAGCAACAGCTTGTTCTACAAGCAGGATGACCGCAACTATATCACCTCGCTGACCCTGCAGCAGTTGAACACGCTCGGCAACACCTCGCTGCTCGATATTTACCTCAGCGCCGGGCATCTGGTCGAGCCGCATTACCACCCGAATGCCAACGAGCTGATCTACTGCATATCCGGCTCCGCCGTCGTCGGGCTGATCAATCCGTTTACTAATGAGCTGATGAACTTTCCTGTCAAGCCGGGACAGGTGGTCAACCTGCCGCAGGGCTGGTGGCATTATGATATCGCATCTACCGATAATACCCATCTGCTGGCGATTTTTGACGTCTCGATGCCGCAAACGGTGTTCGGCTCGGATATTTTACGGCTGACTCCGCCAGCTGTGCTGGCCCATGCGTATTGTCTGGACGAAGCCAAAGTACGGGATACGCTTGCTCCAATCCGCACGACTACGATCATCGGCCCGCCGACCGGCTGCAAGGCCAACCAGGTCCAAGGCGAGACGGCCAACATGCCCCAGCAATCGGGCGCGCTGCCCAATAGGATGGCCCCTACCGCCAACCAGGGCTACTACCCGCATGCGGCGTATCAGCGGACGGATGGTCCGCAGCCTGCCGTACACACCTACCCGCCTGCGCCTTATGCCCATGCCCAGCGGCAGCCCTCCTCCTATGTCCCGACGAACGGATCCCGTCCCTTCTTCTGATCAATTGAACCATCCCCCCAAACGGAGCGCAGAGTGAAGCAGCTTCGCCTGCAAGGTGAAAAGTCCCCGGCCGCTGTGACAGTGGCACGGGGATTTTCGTATGATCAGCTTGGTTGGCCTTTTTATGTCCGGCACTACAATCGCCTGAGCGAAACATAGGCGCCTCCTCGCAAACAGGTTGCATCCTCCTTTCACATTTAGTATGATATAGAACGAACGTTCAGTATACTTTTGATAAAAATGAACCTAAAAAAGCTATGCGACTCTGCCGTATCGCCTACATAAGAAAGGACTTGCACTCATGTCATTACTACTGCGCAACCGAGCGGCCGTGCTGCTCCTGATGATTAATATTTTACTTGTGTTTACCGGAATCGGGCTGGTTATTCCTGTTATGCCTACTTATATGAAGGAGCTTCATTTGAACGGCGGCATTCTCGGCTTTATGGTTGCCGTTTTTTCCGTCGCGCAGCTTGTTGCTTCCCCGCTTGCAGGCAGGCTGTCCGACGCCATCGGCCGGAAAACAAATATTGTAGCCGGTATCGCCGTGTTTGCGGTATCGGAGTGGATGTTCGCGGCGTTCAGCGACCCTGTGCTCCTGTTTGCTTCGCGGATTTTGGGCGGAATCGGGGCTGCGCTCGTGATGCCGTCCGTCATGGCTTATGTGGCCGATGTAACCAGCGAGGCGGAGCGTGCCCAGGGCATGGGTTACATCACGGCCGCCATCACAACGGGCTTCATTATCGGGCCGGGCATCGGCGGCTATTTGGCGGAATTGGGCACGCGGGTTCCATTTTATACGGCTGCCGCCGCCGGAGCGGTTGTCGCTGTCATTACAGCGCTGGTGCTGCCGGAATCGAAAAGCCGACAGCAGGAACCTGCCTCGGCCTCTCCTGCCGAAGAGCGTCCGCCGGGTCTCGTCTCCCAGCTGCTGTCATCGTATAAGGAGCCTTATTTTCTCAGCCTGGTCATCGTGCTGATCTCATCCTTCGGGCTAGCCAACTACGAGACCGTATTCAGCTTGTTTGTGGACCATAAGTTCGGCTTTACGCCCAAGGACATCGCCTTCATCATTACGTTCGGCTCCATTGCCGGGGCCGTTGTGCAGCTTACGATTTTCAGCTGGATTTTGGAGCGCTTCGGCGAACGGAACGTCATCTCCTGGTCGCTGCTTGTGGCCGGAGTTTTCGTACTGCTGACGCTGCTGACGAATAGCTACTGGCTGATTTTTGCCGTAACGTTTGTGCTGTTTCTGGCTGTCGATATTTTGCGGCCTGCCATCAGCACCCAAATTTCAAAAATGGCCAACGAGCAGCAAGGCTATATCGCCGGACTCAACTCGGCCTTCACCAGCCTGGGCAACATTTTCGGCCCAATCGCGGCCGGACTGCTGTTTGACATCAACCTGAACTTCCCGTATATAACGGCCGGTATCGTTCTGCTGCTCGGCTTCGTGTTTGCCGCTCGATCGGCGCAGAAAGCGCACAAGGCGAAGCTGGCCGCACGCGGCTGACGCGGGCGCTTCGGCGGACCCTGCGGCCGCCCTGCCTATGGAAGCACGCACAGACGTCCCCTCATCTAAAACCGCAACAGGCGGACAGTGAAGCCGAAGATGCTTCGCTGCCCGCCTGCTTCCTGCGGCTTCCCCTGCTGAGCTACCCCTGCGCGATTTCCTGCGGCGTCAGCGCCAGCTGTCCCAGCGGCTGTTCAGCAGCCGATTCGATCACCGGGATCGGTTCGCCGGACTCGGCCAGACGGCGCAGCAGCCGCTCGCGCAGCAGCCGCTTCACCTCGCGGTGGGCAGCGCTGCCGATGAGATTGTTCAGCTCCCAAGGGTCGGCCTGCAAATCGTACAAAAATTCCTCCGCATAGCGGTCGCTGCGGCTATTGGCAATCGCGTCCTTGTGCGGGGCGGACACGCTGTATTTCCACCGCTTCGTGCGGATCGCGCGGCCGACCTGGGCTTCGCTGATCTGCACCAGCGCCTCCTGCGGCCAGTCCACCGGCTCCCGCCGGACAAGCGGCAATAGCGACCGGCCCTGCATCGCCGCGGGGACAGCTCCGCCGGCCGCTTCAATGAGCGTCGGCGGCAAATCAAGCAGGCTGATCAGCTCGGTGATGCGCCCGCCGCCCTGGAAGCCCGGCCCCCAGATCGCGGCCGGAATGCGAATCGAGCTCTCGTGACACGAGCGCTTGTATTCGCCGTTCCGCGTCTTGAAGTGGCAGCCGTGATCCGTCGTAAACAGCACGATGGTGTCCTCCGCCAGCCCCAGGCTGACCAAGGCGTCCATCATGCGGCCCAGCGCCTCATCCAGCCGCTTCACCATCGCATAATAGCCGGGCAAATGACGCGGAGACGTACCTACCAGCTCCGCCAGGTCAGGCGGCGTCCAGCGCGACACGTACCGGTCCTCCTGTCCGCGCGGAGCCGGGTAATCGTCGCTGCGGTTCTGATGATGCGGCTCCAGATACGACAGGAACAGGAAAAACGGCTGCTCCTGCTCCCGCTGCGCGTCGATATAACGAATGGCGGCATCCGTCAGCGCGTCCACCCGATAGCCGGGCAGCTTGACGCGGCGGTTGTCGCCGTCATACAGCACCGTATCATACGCATCGGACGTATGCTCCAGCGAGTCGGCGGCCAGCCAATACTTGTACCCGCCGCGCAGCTCCTCCGGCACCGGCTCCGTCCGGGTCGCCGCCAGATGCCATTTGCCGATATAGGCGGTGTCATAGCCCAGCTCGTTGAACACATGCGCCAACGTCCGGCTATCCGGCGGCAGCGGGATTCCGTTGCGGTAGCAGCCGACATCCGTCGCATAACGGCCGGTTTGCAAGCTGGCCCGTGCCGGACCGCAAACCGGCTGGCACGTAAATGTGTTGTACAGATGGGTGCCAGCCAGCGCCCACCGGTCGAAATTCGGCGTCAAGCCCAGCGGATTGCCGTGCAGGCCCGTTGTATCCCAGCGCTGCTGATCGGTGAAAAAGACGATCACATTCGGCGGACGGCCTCCTTGTCCGGCTTTCATCGCAGCTCATCCTCCTTTCCTCGTAACCTGAGCCAGCCAGCAAGTTCGCTAACGCTTACTCAAGCCCCTTCGTTAATGGTTCAGCTAACCCTTAATGCCGGTTGTCGCGATCCCTTCAACAAAATAACGCTGGAAGAAAAAGAAGATCAGCACCGGCGGCATCACAGCAAGCACCGACATCGCCATAATCTGATTCCATGCTACCGTTCCTCCGGTGGAATCAATCGTCATCCGCAGCGCCAGCGATACGGTGTAATGCTTGACGCTGTTAATGAAAATAAGCGAGTTGAAAAAGTCGTTCCAGGTCCAGATAAACTGGAAAATAGCAGCCGAAAACAAGGCAGGCTTGCACAGCGGCAGCAAAATGCGCGTCAAAATCGTCAGCGGGCTGCAGCCGTCCACGACCGCCGATTCGTCCAGCTCACGCGGCAGTCCGCGCAGAAACTGCACCATCATAAAGATGAAAAACGGGTAACATGCAAACACCGCCGGTACAATAAACGGCCAATAGCTGTCCAGCCAGCCGAGATCGCGGAAAATCAAATACCGCGGGATAATAATGACGGCATGCGGAAGCATCAGCGTCGAAATCATCAGCGCAAACAGCGGCCCCTTCAGCGGGAACTGGAACCGGGCGAAGCCGTAAGCGACGACCGCACTGGATATGACCGTAAACACAACAGTCGGCACAACCATCAGCAAGGTGTTGGTGAAAAACACAGCGTACGTATACTGGCCGGTACCCGTCCAGCCTTTGCTGTAGGCGTCCCAGACAAAGGTTTGGGGCAGCAGCCCCAGCGAGCCGAACAGATCGGTATCCGTCTTGAACGAGCTGAAAAACAGCCAGATCAGCGGGTAAATCATCAGCAGCCCGAAGATGGCCAGCAAGCCGTTTTTCACCAACCGCCGCGTCAGCGTCGACGTTTTGCCTGTCGTAGCCGTCATTAGCCTCTCCCCCCATCCTCATAATGCACCCAGGACTTGGACGAGCGGAAAATGATCAGCGTCATCACCAGAATAATTGCGAACAATACCCAGGACAGCGCCGACGCATAGCCCATCTTGAGCGACTGGAACGCATCATCATAAATTTTCAGGCCGATCAAATACGTCGACTTCATCGGTCCGCCGTTGGTGACGACAAAGGCCGCCGTAAACTCTTGCAGGGCGCCAATCGTCTGCATGACGAGATTAAACAAAATGATCGGCGTCAGCATCGGCACGGTAATGGATGCAAACATCCGCAGCTTGCCGCCGCCGTCCACCATCGCCGCTTCGTACAGATCAAGCGGGATTTGCTTCAAGCCGGCCAGAAACAAGACCATCGACGAGCCGAATTGCCACACGACCAGCAAGCTGATTGTGCCCAGCGCCACCGACGGGCTGCCCAGCCAATCCACCGGCGGAATATGCAAATAAGACAATGCCGCATTAACGATTCCTTCCCGCATAAACAGAAAACGCCATAAAATCGAAATGGCCACGCTGCCCCCGAGAATCGAAGGTAAGTAATAGACGGTGCGGTACAAATTAATAAACCGGCCCTTCCTATTCAAAATGATCGCCACGAGCAAAGCGAAGGCCAGCTTGGCCGGGACGGCGATCAATGCGTAGACAAAGGTTGCGCGTAGCGAGGGAAAGAAATCCTTATCGTTCGTAAACATCGTCACGTAGTTTTTGAAGCCGACAAATTGCGGCTCCTTCACAATGGAATAGTCCGTGAATGAATAATAAAGAGATAAAATAAGCGGATAAAGCTGAAACCAGGCAAAGCCGATCAGCCAAGGTGATATAAACAGCAGCCCCCACATGGCGGGGCGAATCGTTATGCGCTTCAAGAGGACCCTTCCTTTCTCCCGCAGTCTGGCCGGCGGCCATTCGCGGACGAGGAGTACAGCCGAACCGGCCGCACTCCTCTCCAACTGCATCAGCCTACTTCGCTTTCAATTCCTTCAGCTTGCCGCCAAGCTCCTTCATAATGTCATCGGTCGCCTGCTCCGGCGTTACTTTCTGATAAATGAGCTTCTGCAGCGTATCCTTGACGAGCTGCGCCAGCTCCGTATTGGTGCTGATGATGTTCGGGGCGACCGCCTTCACCTTGTTGGCATAGTCCAGACCCTTCGTAATGTTCGGATCAAGCTTGTTCGCATCCTCCAGCGCCTTGCGTGATGCGGCGACAGCCGGAATACCGCGCTGGGTTTCAAGAAGCAGAGCAGCCTCCTTGTCATTGGCCAGCCAGTTGATAAACTTGACCGCTTCCTCCGCATTGGCCGACTTTTTGTTTACCGCAAATCCGGTGCCCGCCACAATCGGATTGCCGGAGGACGGCGCGCCAGCCGTCATCGGGAAGGCGCTGACGCCAAGCTTGCCGCCAGGCACCGCTTTTTTGTACTTGTCATAGCTTTGCACATAGTCGATCAGCAAACCGATTTCACCCTTGATCCACTTCGGATTTTGCTCCATCTTGCCGACGAACGCCGAGCTGTCGCCGAACGGCTCGATGACGCCCGCTTTATACAGCTCCGCTACATACGTTAGTCCTTGCTTTAATTGAGCGGCGTCGAAGCCCGGCGCGTAGCTGTCCTCAATCCACTTCTTGCCTGTAAGCTGGCCGACGTACGGCTGCAGGATCAGCTTGTTCAGCACATCAATGTCCGCTGTCAGCAAATACGCCTTGGCATCCTGGGCATGAATACGCTTGCCTTCCTCCAGCAGCTTCTCCCAGGTCCAGACCGTGTCCGCCGGGATATTGAATTTCTCCAGAAACGCCGGGTTATAAAAGGTTGTCGCCGCAAACGCGCCCGCAGGCATCATCACCATCCGGTCCTTGTAGGTCGCGAAGTTCTGCAGCACATCCGGGGCCAGTCCTGACGTATCCAGTCCCTTGGCCGTCTTCAAATCCAGCAGAAAATCCGACATGTCGCTGTTCCATTCGTACGTATATTGGAGCAGGTCAGGCGCGGTTCCACCGGCAAATTGGGTCAGCAGCTTCTTGTAAAATCCGTCGAAGCCCATATACTCGGCCTCAATTTTTACATTCGGATTCAGCTTCGTGTAAGCATCAATCGCTTTGATCGTCGCCTGGTGACGGGAGTCGTTGCCCCACCAGCTAAAGCGGAGCGTCACTTGCTTGGAAGCGGATTCATTTTTGCCCGTTCCAGCTGAGCCTGCTGCCGGAGCCGGGTCGCCTCCTCCTCCTGCCGCGCAGCCTGCGAGTGCCGTTGTTGCGGCCAGAACAGCCGCCAGGACAGTTGCTTGTTTGCTCTTGCGTTTCATTGTGTGATCCCCCTCTTTCATTCGGCTTGATTGCCGTCTACGCCTTCATCATAGCACCGGCGCCGACGCAGCCAAAAGAGCCGAAGCTTTGGAAAGCGGTTTCATTTTATTGGACATTTGGACAAAAGGTATCTTATATTTGGATTTGCGTCGGTTTGGCAGCTGCTGCCGGTAGGCTTGGCGGTCTTAATTTGCTATACTGACGAAAAAGGAGGCGGACCTATGTTCAAGCTTCTCGTTGTCGATGATGAACAGGATACACGGGATACCTTGTGCCACTGCTTCCCCTGGGAGTCGGTCGGCTTCACCATCGTCAAGCAAGCGAACGAGGGAATGGAAGCTCTTAATTATATGCTGGAGCATCCGGTTGACGCCGTGCTCTGCGATATCCGAATGCCGGGCATGAATGGACTGGAGCTGTGCAGGATCGCGGCTGAACGCAAGCTGCCTGCCCGGATCATTTTGCTTAGCGCGTACCGGGAATTCGAATACGCCCGTCAGGCGATGCAATACGGCGTGCGGCATTATATGGTCAAGCCCGCCATCTATAAGGATATCGTGGAGGTGTTCACCGAGCTGCGCCGGGAGCTGGAGGCTTATGCGCCTGCTGCCGATCAGTCGGTGCTGCTGCCGGAGCGGCAAAGCCTGCCGGAGCAGGAACAGGAGCCGGCAGTGCCTGCCGGAGATGATCCGATCATTGCCCGCATCAGCGAATACGTCCATGCGCATTACCGGACAGCCACGCTGCAGGAAGCGGCCGAGCTGGTCCATATGAATGCGAGCTACATCAGCTCCTATTACAAGAAGAAGACAGGGCGCAACTTCTCGGAGCTGGTGCTGGAAGCCCGCATGCGGAACGCCGCGCAGCTGCTGAAAAACAGCCGGATGAAAGCCTATGAGATCAGCGAGCAGGTCGGCTATGTCAATCCGAAAAACTTCATCCGCTCGTTCAAGCAGTATTACGGCAAAACACCGGGCCAATACAAGCATGATTAACGACTATAAAAAACATATCCGCATCCCGTCGCTCAAGCGAAAATTTTTCATCCGCAACCTGGCAAGCATGCTGCTGCCTTGTCTGATCCCGCTGCTGCTGCTTGGCTCGATGTCGATTTTCATCTCCGACCGGTATATCCGGCTCGACGCCGAGCGCCAGCACGAGACGATGCTGAACCAATATAACGAGCTGATCCAGATTATTGCGGCCGAGGTCGATTCGCTCAGCCTTTCCTTCGACAAGGATGCGAAAATTTCGATACGTCTGAACAGTCTGCTGTCGACGGATACGCAATCCTATGAGAATATGGAAGCGCTGTTTTATTTGAAAAATATTATAGATGTTCCTGCCAATTCCAAGCCGTACATCCATTCGATTTATATTTACTCCCAAAACGAGCAGCAGCGGTTTCTCAGCTCGCGAGAAGGGCTGGTGAAGCTCGATACGTTTTACGACCAGGCGTGGATGAGCCGCTATCAGCAGCTGGCCGATTCGGAGGAATTGCAGACCGAGGTGCGGGACATTCGCCAATACACCTTCGAGAAGCAGCCGACCCGGGTGATCAGTTTGTATAAGCGGCTGTCGACCCACGGCGCTGTCCGGGAAGGCGGCGTCATCGTTGTCAATATGCTGCCCGGTTATTTTGAGAAAACGTATGAAGGGCTGGGTAAGCTGCCGCACAGCTCCTTCCTGATTACCGACGCGCAGGGTCAGCCGATTTTGCAGGCGGGCGAGCCCGTCGACGCCGGATTGCTCGCTGCGATTCCGCGCCCTCCGGAAGGCTCGATTCTCCAGTTCGACGAGGGCAGCTTCCATATCACGGTCAAGCAAACGCCGCGGCTCGGCTGGAGCCTGATTTCCCTTGTACCGCGCGCTTCCATGTACAAGCTGCCCGTCACCCTGATTGTCGCCACCTGCATCTTGTCTGTAGGCAGTCTGCTGCTTTGCGCTGCGCTTGCCTGGCTGCTGACACGCCAAAACTACCGACAGCTCGGCAGCATTATTCAAATTCTGGAATCGGCTGATTCCACGACGCCCGTCCAGCATATGCCGCGGGGCATTCGGGATATTTATGAGTTTATTATGGTGAATATTGTGGAGACATTCGTCGAGCACAACTATTTGCAGGTACAGCTGTCCGAGCGGCTTTACAAGATGCAGGCGTTTGAATTCAAGGCGCTGCAAGCGCAAATTAATCCGCATTTTCTGTACAATACCCTTAATTCGATTTATTGGAAAACCTTTCAGCTCACCAAATCGGACAATGTCGGCTGCCAGATGATCGCCCGGCTCTCGGAGCTGCTGCAATATGCGCTCGACAGCTCGGTCAAATCCGTTGCGCTGCGTGAGGAGCTGGCCCATATTCACAGCTATGTGGAAATTCAGCAGCTGCGGTACAAGGACAGATTCGCCGTCGTCTGGGATATTCCCGAGCATGTTCAGGCTTGTCCAGTGCTGAAGCTAAGCCTGCAGCCATTCGTCGAAAACAGCATTCAGTACGGAATGGAAAGCAAGCCCTTCCTTCATCTGAAAATCAAAGCCCGGCTGCAGGGCGCGCTGCTCCGAATCACCGTGATCGACGACGGTCCCGGCATTGAGCCGGTGCGGCTTGCGCAGCTTCGCGCCGCGCTGCTGGAGGAAGCCGAGCCTGACGGCCACGTCGGCCTGTCCAATACGAACAAGCGGCTGCTGCTGCAGTATGGCGCGGACGCGCGCATCCGGCTGCTCAGCAAGCCGGGCTGCGGCACGGCGGTAACGCTGCGGTTTCCGCAGGCTCCATGACGGTCGGGTACATCTCCGAACTGGGCTTGCCGGAAATCAAGATCGAAATCGAAATTTGGGCGGCAAAGCTTTAAACTACTTCCCATCGTCTGCGGTGCAATTGTAAGTCCGAAAATGGCCTACGAAAAAGACCTTGGGAGTCTGAATGGCATCCCTTAGAATAGACATTGGAAAAACCCTTGGGTAATCCGATGAATTCTAAGGGGTGCATTTTTTATGAGGTTACAGGTCAATCCTACCGACTTCGTTCCGCAGCCAAAACGCCCAGTCGGGCTATTGACTCGCTCAAGCTCAGCCTGTATACTTCAAAACGTAATAATTACTTTTATAAAAATGCTTATTCTATTTAATTTTGACTATTTTTATACGATAATATCGTAATTATTACATATTAATCACTTACTTGAGAGGAAGAGTTTCTGTTGAACGTACTTCGTTCCCCCTTTGCCCGTCCGCGCCGCCTGTTGGGCGCCTGCATCCTGACCGCCGCCGTTGCTTTGACGGGCTGCAGCGCCCCGCCTGCCGACTCCGGTCCGGCAACCTACGGACAGTCGGGAAGCCCGGCGCAGGCTGTGAAAAGAGCCAGCCTCATTTACCATTTCAAAAGCAGCAGCCTCGACCCGGCTAACGATTATATCGCCTTGAAGGCTGGAATCGTGGAGACGCTCGTCCGGCTGAATGAACAGCTGGAGGTTGGCCCGTGGCTCGCCACCCGCTGGGAAGCGAAGGACCCGCTCACCTGGAGCTTCACGCTGCGCGACGGCGTTACCTTCCAGGATGGCACGCCATTAACCGCAGCAGCGGCGAAGGCTTCGCTCGAACGCTCGACGGCCGCAAACAAATCGCTTGCAGGCGCGCTCAAAATCGCGTCCATGGAAGCAACCGGTCAGCAATTGACCATCGTAACCAAAGAGCCGCACCCGGCGCTGCTGTCCGAGCTGATCAATCCGTATTCGGCCATGGTCAGTGTGGAAGCGGAAAAAAAGGCCGGCGCTGCTGCCTTTAACCAGGCGCCGATTGGTACCGGACCGTTTAAGGTCAAGCAGTTCAAGCCGAACATGGAGATTGCGCTGGAGCGCTACGACGGCTACTGGGATGGCACAGCGAAGCTGCAGGAGGTGCTGTTGAAATTCAACGAGGACGGCAATGTGCGCTCGCTTGCGCTGCAATCCAAGGAAGTCGACCTCGCCACGCAGCTTCCGGCAGAGACGGTCGATCTGATCAAGAAGGACGCGCAGCTTGATGTTCAATCCGTTGCAGGTCTGCGCGTTCATTTCCTCTTGTTCAACCAGAAGCGTGAGCAGATGAAGGACGTCCGTGTGCGTCAAGCTCTCGACATGCTGGTTAACCGCAGCAGCATGGCAAACGATGTGATGCTCGGTCATGCCACGCCGGCCAATGGGCCGTTTAATACGCGGCTGCCGTTTGGCAGCAAAGAAGAAGTTCCCCCGCTGAACATCGCAGGAGCGCAGAAGCTGCTGGAGGCTGCCGGTTACACGAAAGCGGCCACTGGCAAATATGAGAAAGACGGCAAGCCGCTGACGCTGGAGCTTGTGACGTACAAGGGCCGCCCGGAGCTGCCGCTGATGGCCCAATTGCTGCAATCCGACGCCGCCAAAGCCGGCATTACCTTGGCGATTCAGACCGTCGAAAATGTCGATACGTTCCTGCGGGAAAACGGCAGCTGGGACCTCGCTACCTACAGCAACCTGTCCGCTCCCCGCGGCGATGCCGGTTATTTCCTCAACTCGGCGCTGCTGCCGGGCGGCTCGCTGAATGCGGCCAACATCAGCAGCGAGCGGCTGAGCGCCGTCATCGGCAAGCTGAATGCCACCTCCGATCTGACGGCGCGCAGGGAAATTACGCAGGAAGCAGTCCACACGATCCGTGCGGAAGCGCCGCACAGCTATATGATTTATCCGAATGTCATCGTCGGGATGAACAAGCGAGTAACGGACTGGAAAGCCGGCGCGGAAGAATATTATTTGCTGACTAATAAAATGGATGTGAAGTAAGGTGTGGAAGCTCGTTCGAGCACGTCTGCTGCAGCTCGTCATCGTTATGTTCGCCCTCTCGCTGGTCACGTTTACCCTGATGAAGCTCGCGCCGGGCGATCCGGTGCTTCAATTGCTGCGGGCCGACGAGATGAGCGCCACCCAGGCCGATGAGAAGGCGCTGCGCGAGGAGCTTGGTCTGGCTCGCCCGCTGGCGGCGCAATACGCGGACTGGCTGTCGCGTGTCGTCCTGCTGGACTTCGGAAGCTCGCTATTCAAGGGCACGCCGGTGCTGGCTGAAATTATCGGCCGCCTGCCCGCCACGCTGGAGCTCGCCTTCGGAGGGCTGGCGGTTATGCTGCTGCTGGCCGTTCCGTTTGGCTTGCTGGCTGCCCGGTTTCCAGGCCGCTGGCCTGATCAGCTCAGCCGTCTGTTTGCGCTGGTCGGCGCTTCGCTGCCGCTGTTTTGGGTCGGACTGCTGCTGATTTACGGCTTTGCCTACAAGCTGCAATGGTTTCCGACGATGGGACGCGGCCACTTGCGCGAGCTGGCGCTCCCCTCTGTGACGCTTGGCTTCGGGTTGGCGGCGGTGCATGCGAGACTGCTGCGCTCCGGCATGCTGGACGGCTTGTCGCAGGAGTATGTCCGCGCAGCTCGGGCCAGAGGGCTGTCGGAGCTGCGCATTTATGTGCGGTACGCGCTGCGGGCAGCGTTAATTCCCGTATTGACCGTATTCGGGATGACTTTCGGTAGCCTGCTCGCCGGATCGGTCGTCGTCGAAACGCTGTTTGCCTGGCCCGGCATCGGCAGCCTGGCCGTTGAAGCGATTTTCCAGCGGGATTACCCGCTTGTGCAGGGCTACCTGCTTGTGGTGGGCGCATTGATTATGCTTGTGAACCTGGCGGTTGACCTTGTGTACGGCTGGGTCGATCCGCGCATCCGGCTCAAGCAGGGAGGCGCCTGATGAGCCGCTCTTTACTGGCTCCACCGGCCTACAGCCGTCCGCGCTCCGCCATTCGCCGGATGCTGCGTGATCCGTTCACCGCGCTTGGCGTGCTGCTGTTAATCAGTTTACTGCTGCTGACCTGGCTCGGTCCCCTGCTTGTGCCCAATGATCCGCTGACCGTCCAGATGTCGGAGCGGCTGCAGCCCCCGAGCTGGCAATACCCGCTAGGCACCGATCATCTCGGCCGCTGCCTGTTGTCCCGCCTGCTTGCCGGTTCCCGGACGACGCTGGGCATTTCCGCCCTGGTCATCGTGATGGTCATGCTGATCGGCTTGCCGCTCGGACTCATTTCCGGATACGTGGGCGGACGGACGGATCAGGTCATGATGCGAATCGTCGACGGCATGAGCGTATTTCCGGATTTTATGCTGGTGCTGGCCATTTCCGGCTTTCTTGGCCCCAGTCTCAGCAATCTCGTGCTTTCCATCGTGCTGATTAATTGGATCGGGTACGCCCGGCTTGTTCGCGGCGTTGTGTTAAGCGAGCGCAACAAGGAATATGTGTGGGCCGCGCAGGTTGCGGGCTGCAGCATGTGGACCATTTTGCGCCGCCATCTGCTGCCGCAGGTCATCTCCCCGGTGCTCGTCTATGCCGCACTGGACATCGGCAAGACGATTCTCGTCATTTCCTCGCTGTCTTATCTCGGACTTGGCGCGCAGCCGTCTTCTCCTGAATGGGGCACGATGCTGAATGACGGACGCGCCTACTTCCAGTCTGTTCCGCAGCTGATGATTTACCCGGGCGTAGCCATTATGCTGGTTGTCATCGCCTTTAACCTGGTCGGAGAAGGGCTGCGCGATTTATTTGATGTACGCGGTCGCGAGTAAACGACGACTAACAAGGCATTCCGCTTGAGTCGGACTCGTGTGCCAGGATAAATGAGAGAAAAGGAGGCTCTGCCCATGAGCCGGCAACTGCTCGAACATTCCGGCGCGCCGCAGCAAGCCGAGGGAAGCCAACCGGAGCTGTCCCAAAAACACGTGACCGTCGCACCGTCTGCTCCGTCGGAAGCTCCGGCCGCTTCTGCGAAAACAACGGCCGTCCCCACGGCCGCTGCCGCTGGCCAGCCTCCTGTCCTAGATACAACCGCCACGGTATTGACCGTGCGCGACTTGACCATCGGCGGCAAAAGCCAAGCCCGCCAGCCAGCACCGTCAGCCATCGTACGCGGGCTGACGCTGGAGGTACGCGCAGGCGAGACGCTGGCGCTGGTTGGGGAAAGCGGCAGCGGCAAAAGCTTGACCGCCGCCGCGATTTCAGGCTTGCTGCCTCCCGCCCTGCAGGTGATCGGGGGCAGCATCAGGCTGCAGGGAGACGAGCTGCTTCAGCTTCCGTCCGCTCGGCGGCGGCAGCTTGGCGGCAGCCGGATCGGCTGCGTCTTCCAGGATTACAAGGGCAGCTTCGCCCCGTTCTGGAAGGTGGGGGCTCAATTGGTGGAGACGCTGCGCGCCCATCGCCGTCCCGCTCTGTCCAGAGCTGCGGCCAAGGCCGTCGTGCTGGACAGCTTGCAGCAGGTGGATTTGCCGTCGGAGCGCGTGTTCGCCAGCTACCCGTTTCAATTAAGCGGCGGACAACTGCAGCGGGCAGCGCTCGCGTCTGTGCTGATGCTGGAGCCGCAGCTGCTCATCGCCGACGAGCCGACGACCGCGCTTGATGTCGTCAGCGGCGAGCGCGTGCTTGAGCTGATAGCCGCGCTGCAGCGGAAAACCGGCTGCGCGGTGCTGCTGATCTCGCATGATTTGCGCCAGGTGCTGCGGCGGGCTGACCGGGTCGCCGTGATGAAGAATGGCGAGCTTGTGGAAACGGGCCGCACGGCGGCGATCCGCGACCGCCCCGCCCATCCGTATACCCGCATGCTGCTTGCCGCTTGTCCGCGTCTGGCCGGTGATCCGCCGCATGCGCATACGGAGCTGGAGACAGAGACGCATAGGCACGACGCCGACTGTGCGCCTGCAAGCTCGGCAGAGACGGTAGATATGCACAGCGACATTTAACGACATCGCTGTTGTCTACGCTAGTTTTTGAATCAGGGGAAGGAGGTTGGCGACCGTTGGAGGCTTTATTAACCGTAGAGAAACTGTGCAAAAGCTATAACGAATCCCTCCATCCCGTAACGGCTGTGCAGGATGTCTCCTTCCAGATCGGCCAGGGCGAATGCCTGGGCCTGGTCGGCGAGAGCGGCTGCGGCAAAAGCACCATCGCCAGGCTGCTGCTCCGGCTGGAGCAGCCGGACAGCGGCGACATGCGGCTCGGCGGCCTGTCCTTCACAGCGCTTCGCGGCGGCCGGCTGCGACAGCTGCGGCAGCAGATTCAGGTCGTGTTTCAGGACCCGACAGCTTCGCTGAATGACAGACTGCCGATCTGGCGTTCCGTCATGGAGCCGCTTGATAATTTTCCGGACGTTATACCGCCCTTTGTCGCCGATGTCCGACAGTCCCGCCGGGAAACGGCTGTACGGCTGCTGGACATGGTTGGGCTGAACCGCAGCCACCTCGACCGGTACCCGCATGAGCTGAGCGGCGGACAGCGGCAGCGCGTTGCGATTGCGCGGGGCATCAGCCTGAGTCCCCGGCTGCTCATCTGCGATGAGCCGACAAGCAGCCTGGACGTTACGGTGCAGGCCCAAATACTTCAACTGCTGAAGCAGCTGCAGCAGGAGCTGGGAATGTCGTTTCTGTTTATTTCCCATGATATCGCCTCTGTCAGCAGGATGAGTGATCGGATGATGGTCATGAAGGACGGTCGGATCGTGGATTTGTTCGCCGGCGCGGAGATCCGCGGCCCCGAACGCCATCCGTATACACAGCTGCTCGTATCGCTGGCGCACTAGCCGAGCGGCCGCCTTGCATGCAGACGGGACAGACTTCCCGAGGAGCCGAAAACCTGATACGATGTTTGCGAGCCGCGTCTGCGCTTGAGCAAGCTCGGCCCTTGAACAGGTCGACGGACTTCGGCGCCTGTCAGGGCATGTGTGGCGTTTTTGCGGCTCTCTCGAAGGCACAGCGCTCTTACCACGTACGGAAAGGATGCAGCACCTATGAATGAAGTCTATACCGACCCGATTACGATCCGGCCGCTGCCGGCGAACTGCCTGGCTGAGGCGCAGCAGTTCGCCTTCCAGGTCATTCAGGAATTGTTTCCCCGCCCTTATGCGGACACCTTGCCCGCCGACCTCGCCCGACTGGAGCAAACCTACTTGCAGCGCAGCAACGCCGTGCTGCTGGTCGCACAGGATCACAAATCGCGTATTCTCGGCACCATCGGCATCGTCCCCTACAACGACCGGATTGCGGAAGTGCAGGGCAGATATCCCGGCCAACCGACAGCAGAAGTTGTCCGCTGCTTCGTCGGCCCCGACAGCAGGCGCTCCGGCCTTGGCTCCCGGCTTGTCCAAGAGGCCGCAAGCTACGCCCAAGCTGCCGGTTATACGATGTTATATTTGCATACGCATCGTTTTTTGCCCGGAGCGGTCGCCTTCTGGCGCAGACAAGGCTTCTCGGCCTGGCTGGAGCTGGAGGACAGCTGGGAAACGACACATATGGAGCGGGTGCTCTAACGGCGACGACGCTCCCGGTTGCATGCGAAGGGAGATTCGGCATTCGCCTACTCCCCTAGTCCAACCCCCATTCACCCTCACTCCCCGGCCAATCTGGCGTATTCCTCCACCGCCTTCGCCCGCCAGCGGTCAAACGTCTTGCGCGCGATACAAAATTCACCGGCCACCTCGTCGACCGACCGCCCCTCCACATACCGGAGCCGCAGCAGCCGGCTATATTCCGGCTTATACTCGCCCAGCGTGTCCAGCGAACGGTCGATCAGCTCCACCTCGCGCTGCAAATCCTGCAGCTCGCTCACCCGGTCGATCACGCCCTGAATGCCGCCGCTCTCCGCCGCATACCCGACGCGGGCCTCCAGCACCTTGCGGATTTTTCCCTCCAGCTCCCGCAGCAGCCGCTCGTCGAGCGCGCTGTCGCCGCGCAGCCCCTGCACCTCGCGCAGCTGGCTTTTTGTGCCGACCGGATACCGTTCAAGATAGGTGTGCGCCACCGTTTCGAGCCGCTGCTCCCGATCGGTCAAATACATCGCGGACGGCATCGCCCGCAGCTGACGGTGCAGCTCCTGCAGCTTGTCATCCTGCTGAATATGGCTAAGAGAGTAGCCATTGCCGATCGGATGCTTCTCCAGAAACTTCATACGGCCGACAAGCCGCTTGTAATCCTTCAGCTTGACGACTACCCAGTGCCGGGAAGCCGCCGCCGCTTTTGTCCGCGTCGTCTGTTCGTAAACCGAATGCTGATTCATGAGTGCCACTCCTTTTATAATGAGTATTTATAATACCTTTTTCGTCATCGAAACAGCCAATTGCCAGCATTGACAGTAATATTGCTACCAAGCTATACTGAAACTAACGTTTCATTTCCCCTTATTTTCCCTCCGGAGCTTGTTGACTTACTTAGCTTCCAGCTTTTGTTTTTTCATTATAAAAGGTATCTAAAATACCGTCAAGTATTATAAATACCATTTTGACGTACAGGAGGGCATCGCCATGTCATTAGGCAGCCGGATCCGCGACTTGCGGAAGCAGTACGACCTTACACAGCATGAGATTGCCGGACAACTCGGCATGGGACGATCCAACTTTGGCCACATTGAAAACGACCGCGTCATTCCGACAAGCGAGGACCTGCAGCGGATCGCCGATATTTTGCATACAACGACCGATTATTTGCTGGGGCGGCACGGAGCCGAGGCGGGAACCGGAGGAGGGTACGAAGCGCCCGCATGGGCGACCTCGCGGGATAAGCGCGACTTCAAGCGGATGCTCGAAGAGGATGGCGAAGTCATGTTCGACGGCATCCCCATGAACGAGCAGGACCGCCAGCGTGTGATGGACGTGCTGACCGGACTATTTTGGGAGGCCAAGCAGATGAACAAACGCAAGAAACCGACCGATCCGAACAAGGAAGCCAAGCACTAGGCCGACCGATTTAACAACGCATTGGAGCGTGGGTTCATGGAGGAAATCATTCAGCGGCTGACCCGCCGTCACCGCACCAACTGTCCGTTCCGGCTGGCGCAGGAGCTGGGCATTCATATCCGCTACCAGGACCTTGGCGACCAGACTCGCGGCATTTATTACCGGAAGCTGCGCCGCCGCTTCATCGTCATTCACGACAAGCTGACCGATGAGTGGAAGCGGTTCGTCTGTGCGCACGAGCTTGGTCATGACCGGCTTCATAAAGGCATCAGCCGATTTTTCATCGAAGAGCATACGTTTATTCATCCGGGGAAATTCGAGCGTCAGGCCAATCTCTTCGCCATCCGCCTGCTCACGGCCGGAGACAAGCCGGAGCCGGGGGAAACCGCCGAGCAGATTTGCGCCCGCAACGGTATCCCGGAGGAAATGCGTCACTACTATGAGGGGTATTAGCCGGTGATGGACGGAACGAGGCGCCCTCCCGGAGAGGATGTTTCAAGCGTTGTTCCTTTATTGCGGGATCCCCCCTGCCGTCCCGGTCTGGGGCAGCATGAAGGACCAGCTCACGTCGTTGTAGTCGTGATGGACGACCGTACGTTTCAGTGTCAGCTGCTTCGGCATGGTAACCAGATCATGGACGACCCGTATGGCTTCCGGCGCCTCGACCTCCAGCGGCCCGATTCCGCGGACAATCCGCACCTCCGAGGTCTCGCTTGGCTCCAGATAACGCAGCATCGCTTCAATCGCCACCTGCGGATCAACCGTCTGGCCGCAGGTGTAGCAGTCCAGCGCGGCAAACGCCTTCTCCGGATACGTATGGATCGACATATGGCTCTCCGACAGCAGCACCAGAACCGTCGCTCCTTGCGGCTCGAATTGCTTCGCCTGCACCGACAGCACTGTCGCGCCGCTCGCTTCGGCCGCTTGCACCATGGCATCGGTCAGCGCTTCAGCGCCATTGATCAGGTGAGGCTTGATTCCCCACGCATCCACCGCCACATGACGCCCGTACGTTTCATAGCTTGCCGTCATCTTACCACTCCCTCACCATCGCCTGTCCATGCCGTGCGTACAAGCCTGGTCTACGGTCGTAAAATGGAGCAACCGCCCCCTGCCTGCGGTTCACCGACAGCCGGGCAAAGTCCAGCTCCGCCGCCACAGCCAGCGAGGCATTGGCTTCGCCGCTGGCCAACACGCCGTCAGCCGTAAACGGCACGTCGCATGGCGTAAATACGCCTGCCTGGCAATAGCCCTGGTCAATCTGCGTACGTGACTCGCTGAGCGCGCCGACCAACCCGCTCAGGACGACATACACCTGGTTTTCGATCGCCCGCGCCTGTGCGCAATGCCGCACACGATGATAGCCGAAGGCGCTGTCTGTGTAGGACGGGCATAAGATCAGCTCCACACCGCTGTCCGCAGCCATCCGGGCCAGCTCCGGAAACTCAATATCATAGCAGGTCAAGATCGCCGTCTTGCCCCAGTCCGTCTCGATAATGTTCAGCCGGTCCCCTTCATTCAGCGACCACTGGCTCCGTTCCTCCGGCGTCACATGCAGCTTATCTTGCGTTTCAACCCGTCCGTCCGGGAAAAACAGATAAGCCCGGTTCACATAGCCGTGCGGCTCCCGGCAAATATGCGTACCGCCCAAAATAACCGTTTGATACATCAGGCTGCACTGCCGGAAAAACCGAATATAGCTGTCGGTGCAGCTGTCCAGATACGCGCATGCCTCCTCGTGGGTCATCGGGGGCTGCAGGCTGAGCAGATGCGCCGTCATATATTCAGGAAACACGATCAGCCCGGCGCCTTGCCTCGACGCTTCCATGATGCTTGCAGACAGCTGGTCCCAAAACTCCCGCTCCGACCTTAGATCGCTGAGTCCATATTGGATCGTTGCTACGTTTAATTTCGTCATAGGTTGCCTCCCGCGTCTCTAGGATCGAATATGGAGCGTGTACATATCTGTACGCCGGTCTCGAAATGTCAGCACTTCCTCCGACTTGCGGTGGCGCTGCAGCACTTCCATATCGACCTCGGCCATAATGACCGTCTCCGTGTTTTCACTGCATTCGCCCGCAATGCCGTCGCGCGGGAACGAAAAATCAGTCGGCGTATAAATGCCCGATTGCGCGTATTGAATATCGACGTTATCGACATGCGTCAAATTGCCGACCGTCCCCGACGTCACTGTAAATACTTGATTTTCGATCGCCCGCGCCTGGGCGCAATATTTCACCCGCAGAAACGTCTGCCTGTCTTCGGCGCAAAACGGCACGAAAATGAGCTGCGCCCCTTCATCCGCCACAATACGCGAAATTTCCGGGTACTCGATGTCGCTGCTCAGCTGGATCGAAATTTTGCCGCAATCGGTATCGAACACCTCCAGCCGCGAGCCGCCGTTGATGCCCCACCACTTTCGCTCATTCGGCGAAATATGCAGCTTGTATTGGCGGGCAATCGTCCCGTCGCGGCGGAACAAATGTCCGACATTGTAAATCCGGTTATTTTGCTCCACGAAGTGGGAGCCGCCGATAATGTTGACGTTGTACTTTACGGCTAGCTCGCTGAACAGCTCGACATATTGCGAGGTAAAGGTGCTCAGCTTGCGGATCGCCAAGCTTGGGGAACGCTCCTCCAGAAACGACAGCAGCTGCATCGTGACATTTTCAGGGAAAACGGCGAAGTCCGACTTGTAGTCAGCCGCCACATCGACATAATGCTCGCATTGGGTGGCGAACTCCTCGAAGGAGTCGATTTTTTTCATCATATACTGCACGACGCAAATGCGCACAGGGAAAGAACGCTTGTAATGAAACTTGCTGCTGCTCGGCTTGTAGTCAATATTGTTCCACTCCAGCAGAGCTGCATAATTCATCGAATCCTGGTCATCGGACAAATAGTTGGTAATGATCCGCTTGAGCGTGAAGCCGTTCATCATCTGGAAGGTCAGCACGGGATCGTAAATGTTCTGCTGCAGCACTTCCTCGGCGTATTCGCGCGGAGTCAGCGTGCCGTTATATTTATGGTAGCCGGGAATGCGGCCGCCGACGATAATGCTCTTGAGGTTCAACTGCTCCGCAAGCCGCTTGCGCGCCTCGTACAGCCGCCGGCCGATTTTCATCCGCCGGAATTCCGGATGCACCATAACCTCCATCCCGTACAGGCTGTCGCCGATCGGGTTATGATTGCGGATATACCCCTTATCCGTAATCTCGGAATACGTATGCTGCTCCAGGTAATCCTCGAAATGCACGATCAAGCTGGAGCAGGACCCGATAATTTCACCGTCCAGCTCCACGCAAATTTGCCCCTCCGGAAAAATCCGGATGTGACTTTCCATCTGCTCCTTTTTCCAGGGATGCATATTCGGAAAGCACAAATGCTGCAATTCAATGATCCGGTCAATATCTGCCATGTCGATGGGGCGAATCAACATTTTCTTTTCAAACTGCGAGACCTGATCCTTGGTCATGGATAACTCCCCATTCTTGTGTTTCCTCTAACTATGCACGGCGAGTTTAATGCCCGTATTAGCGGATCGTAAACGCTGTGTAAAAGTTCGCTTGATTTGTTTGTATTTGGGGAAAATATTCTGTAATATAAATAATACGAGCACACGCTTCCTTACAGGGGGGTTTGGTCAAGCCATTTGCGCAGCTGCATCCCTGAACTACAATCCAGATGAAGGGAACGGTTAGTGTGAGAAAAATAGGGAAATTGTCTTGGTTAACTATGTTTAACGTAGTCATTGGACTCGCCATGGGGATTTTTGCTTATGAGTCCTTTCAAGCGTCACACCCGGTTCGCGGCACGATTTTTGCAGCTAACAGTACAGTTATTTTTGCCCTTGCTGCAGTTTACCTGATATCCAAGCTCAAACTTCAAGATAAGGGCAGCGAGGCGTGACGCAGCAGAAAAAGCTTCCGATCCGCAGCCACTGCGGTACCGGAAGCTTTTTCGCATCATTTGCTGCAATCACCGCTGCGCGAGCTATCGCTGCGTGAAGGCTCGGGACAAATCCAGCTGCACCGGATCAGCCTGCGCTCGCGCTTGCGGCGCCAGGCAGCAAAAACCGCTCGCGCAGCTGCTCGGCCGTCAGCGGACGGCTGAACCAGTAGCCTTGAATATGCTCACAGCCCAGCTCATGGAGCAAATACGCATGCTCCTCCTCCTCGACCCCCTCGGCGATCAAGGTCACATTCAGCCCGCGGCCCAGCGCAATAATCGCCTTGACGATCGAAAAATTAACTTCATTGGTCGTCAGATCGCGGACGAACGATTGGTCGATTTTCAGCTTGTCGATGCTGAATTTTTTCAGGTAGCTGAGCGAGCTGTAGCCCGTTCCGAAATCGTCGATCGCAATGCTGACGCCCAGTTCCTTGAGCCGATTGAGCTTGGCGCTCACATACCCGAAGTCGATCATCGCAATGCTCTCCGTGATCTCCAGCTCCAGATACTCCGCTTCCATCCCGGATTCACGCAGCGCATCCGCGACCAGCTCGACAAGCCGCTCGTCTCGGAACTGGCGAACCGACAAGTTGACAGCCATCTTGACCGCGCCAAGCCCTTCGCTGCGCCATTGCATATGACGGGCGCAGGCGGTGCGCAGCACCCATTCGCCCAGCGGCACGATCAGCCCGGTTTCCTCGGCCAGCGGGATAAAATCGGCGGGCGAGATAAAGCCCTGCTGCGGATGCTGCCAGCGTACCAGTGCCTCGACGCCCGTCAAGGTCAGACCGCCCACCTGACACTGCGGCTGGTAATACAGCGTCAGCTCGTCCTGCTCCAGCGCCCGGAACAGCTCCTTCTCCATCATCATCTTTTTGCGTGAAATATCGTTCAGATCGGAGGTGTAGAACTGGTACGTATTTTTCCCCTGCTCCTTGGCCCGGTACATCGCCATATCGGCATTGCGGATAATCGCGTCCACATCGCTGCCGTCCACAGGAAACATGCTGATGCCGATGCTCGCCGTCAGGTGCAGCTCATTGTCGTCCATCTGGAAGGAGGTTGACAGCAGCTGGACGATTTGCCGGGCCGCATCGACGGCGTGCTCGCCGGTCGTATTCGGAACCACGACGGCGAACTCATCCCCGCCCAGCCGGAACAGCCCGTATTTGCGCCGCAAGCCCTGCTCCAGCCGGGTCGAGATCAGCTTCAGCACTTGATCACCGACCGCATGTCCAAGCGTATCGTTGATCAGCTTGAACCGGTCGAGATCGAGGAACATCACCGCGACCTGCGTCTCCCGCTCCCTCGCCTCATCCAGCACGTCCTCCAGATGCTCGTGGAAGGAGCGCCGGTTCGGCAAAGCGGTCAGCGGGTCATGGTACGCAAGAAAATGAGCCGTTGATTCCGTTACCTTCTCCTGGCTGACATCCTTGGCTACGATGTACATCCCGACGATTTGTCCGCTGACATACATCGGAATGTTGGTCATATGCAAGTCGAGGTAGCTGCCGTCCGCCCGAATCGCCTGAACCTCATAGCTGAGCGGCTCTCCCTGCTTGGCCGCCTCGAAGCGTTCCATCGCCTTGGCCTGGTCATGAACGGCGATCAGCGAGGTCAGCGGCTTGCGCGCCAGCTGCTCCTGCGTATACCCCGCCACCTTGCGCATCGCGTCGTTCGTCTGGATCAGGCTGCCTTGCATATCCACCCAGCATACGATGTCAGGATGATGGTCGAACAGCGACTTGTACCGCTGCTCGCTGACCTCCAGCCGCTGCTCGGCCCACTTGCGCCGGGAAATGTCCTGGAACAGGATAAGCGCGCCCAGCAGCTCCCCGCCTTCACTGTACACCGGCCGGCCGCGAACATGAAGAATATGGACAGGACTGCCCTTGCGGACGGCCCATACCTCCTCCTGCTGAATCGTCTGTCCCTGCAGCACGCGCTGAAAAGGCCGCTCCTCCTCGCACATCGGCGTCTGGCCGTCGGCGCGGTAGTAGCTGCACATCCCCGGCCCCTGCTCCACCAACCCCAGCTTCCGGGCCGCTTCATTATAAAAAAGCGGCTGACCCGCCGCATCATACACAATTATGCCTTCTTCCAAATAATCAACAATCGCCTTGGAGAATGACTCATGCAGCGCTTGTCGTGCGAAAATCAGATCTGAATTCAGCTTCATCACCACCATCTGGGACTAAAGACATTACCCTTCAGTACCGATCTACGTACCCTGATTGTAAAGTACAGCGATTTTCGTTGTCAATTTCATCCTTTCAAGTTTTCATACCGATAGAAAGTCGATTCAGCGTTATCGTGTGCCGTTATCAAACCAGTTTGAATCAGTTACAATAGAAAGAGTAAAATTGAAACGTTTCAAGGAGGGGCTTATGCCATTGATTTCACCCGATGACCGGCAGGCGGAGCTTGTCCGCCGCATCGCGCTGGCCGCCTGCCAGCTGCCGGATGCCGGAGACGGCCTCTGGTTTTATGAGGATATTCGCAACAATTTTTATTACGCCTCCTACTTGTTTGCAGCCGCTGTCGCGGCGGGGACGGAATCAGACTCGACCGCGTCAGATGACAGCGGGGCGGCCGGGGCAGTGTCAGGCTCGACGGCTTCAGTTGGCGGCGGGGCGGCCGAGGCAACGCCAGACTCTGCGGCGCAAGCCTTGGCCGGGTTGCCGCTAAGCCGCGAAGCGGCCAAGACGCGCGCCTCCGCAGTGCTGCGGGCCGTGCTGCGGCTGCAGGATCGGGACCCGGACAGCAGCCTGTACGGGCATTGGCCGCTGGGGCTGTATCCGTCCCCCCAGGAAGCCCAGCCGCATGTGCTGCCTGTCGAGCTGATGGGCAGCCTGATGGCTTACTTCCGCGAACGCTATGGCGCGGAGCTGGATGCGGAGCTGCAGGACGCGTTTGATACGGCGCTGGAGCATGTGTACCGCAGCGGCTTCTACCGTGTGCCGCTGGATCGCTTCAACCATCACGAGGCCAAATATACGGCCGCCAAGCTGATTTTCGGCAGCCGCTACGGCGACCGGGAGCTGCTGGAGGATGGCGTGCGTTCGCTTACGCGCACCTTGGACTTCGTCCGCCAATACGGCCTGGTCGAATACGGCGCGCTGCCCTGGTTCTGGCATTGGGTGCAGGCGTTCACCTGCGCCTGGTCGATGATCGCCGACCCGGCAATCAAGCAGACGCTGGCCGAGCTGCTTGACGAGCTGTGGCGGGAGCGGGCTTCGTTTTATTTGCAGGGAACATGGGTCGGCGCCCAGTCACGCGGCTGGCCGCATGATCTGCCGCGCGACGGCAACGTTCTGTTTGATTACGTCCAGTTCGGCGACTTCAAGCTGCCGGAGGCGATGCCCAGGACCGAATATGCCGGATTTCTGTACTATCCCGCTCCGGACGACGCGCTTCGGCTTGCGCTGGACCGCACCCGCCCGGTGGAGGTCGCCAGGTCGGTGCCGCGCTCGGCCGCGTCGCCGGAGGACAAGCTGCACAGCTATGCGTATATCACGGCGGCTTTTGCGGCAGGCGGCATCTGGGAGCGGGTCGAGGAATTCGATAACGAGCAGCATCGCTGGGATATTACGCTGCCGCTGAGTCGGGACGAAGCTTCGTCCGGCGTAAATCAGGCGTATTTCTTCCACCCGGCAGACGCCGCTTCCTCGACCTGCGACGGCGACAGCCCCGGCGATCCGCGCCACCAGACGGGCTGGACGGAGGTGCTGTACGACCGCAATGTCATCTGCGCCGTATATCCGCTCCCGGATACAGCGGCTGACCGGATCGTCGGCGTGCTGCCCCAAGGGCTATGGCAGCAGCAGGGCCAGTCGCTATTCGGCCACATTCCCGCCGATAAGGGGCTGCAAAGCCAAGCGGCCGCCCTTTCGCCTGCAAGCGGCAGCGCGGCCGCTGACCACGACGGCGTCTACCTCGCCGTCCACCTCCTGCAGCCGTTCCGGCTGCAGCAGCATGATGACCGCGTCACCGTCATCAGCGAAGGACGCTCCAACGCCGTCGTCGTCGAGGCGTTGGATGCCGAAGCCGCGCGCAGCCTTGGCCTGCGCGGCTTTGCCGACTTCGCAGCCGACCGGTCGGCTCGGCTGCCAGTGTTCACCGCCGCCGCTGAAGCGGAGGTCGGCGTCGCCTATCGCAGCGTCTACGGACGCGAGCTGACGCTGCGGTATGCGGGAGACGGCGAGGTGCGCCGCTCCGTTGAGGGGCAGCCTGTCCGCTTCGACGGCTACAAGCGATAACAGACCGGCCCCAAGCCAGCGAGCCGGGACAGGTCCGCTAGCTTGGGGCCGGGACACGTACGCTGGCTTTGAACCAGGGCACGTACGCTAGCTTTGGGCCAGGGCACGTGCGCTGGCTTTCGGCCAGCGCACGCTCGCTGCCGCTGGAGGCCGGCAGCCTCAGCAGCGTGAAGCCCCAACACGCGAAGCATAGCTGCACCCTGACCACACTCCCCAACGGCATTCCGCCTCAACCCCGCATGAAAGCGGGTTTTTCACAAAAAAAGTACGGCGAATCCCAACCGACGATGCCGGTTAAGATTCGCCGCTTTTTTGTACTGAAAACGGTTATTTACGATATAAGCCCCGGTTATCCTGAGCTTGTCAAAATTCAACCAACCTGGATATGTCCCCCAATGATCATCTCCAATACCGGTCAAGTACCAGTCCCCTTGCAAGGTTCGAAGATGAGCCGCGAGCTTGATGAAACATGTCCTCTGTAGAAGGACTTTTACCGAGGGATTGTCTTTCAAAAGGTGGACATACGGATACATCGTAGTTATGCCTCTGCGAGCGATATTCATTTCTATATATAGATGTTACAAGCGTATATGTACCTGAATATGGACATGTGACAGTAGGGGGAAAGGAAGGAACGATGTCCACCCTTCAAAAGACAAGTGTCTCCCGACAGTGGACAAACAGTGAACCAGAAGAGCCTGCCTCCGACTGATTTGGCTCGTGGCAGCCGACTGAAAAACGGTGATGGCTCAGAAGGGCCCAACCTTGATTACAATTCTCCAAAACGTCCCCGAACCGAGCGGCATGGTCAGTTTTGTTGCCTAAGGCGGAGCGATCGGTCAAGTGCCGACGGACAGGGTGGCTTTTGCCCACCGTAACCGGAAGGAGCCGCCAGCCACCGCCGCTCCTCCCGGCTCCATTTAAGGAAATGACAGAGAAGAACGCCGTTTGTGACGTCTGACGCCTCCGTCGCGATAAAGAAACCCGGCGGCAACCGCCACGCAGCCCAAGCCGGCGAAGTAGCCCGCCAAAATGTCGGTTGCATAGTGAACGCCAAAATATAATCGGCTGTAGCCGATCAGCGCGATCAGCAGCGCGCCGAGTACAGCTACGCCCCAACGAATCAGCGCCGGACGGGCTGTGTTCCAGACGATGACAATCAATATGCCGTATAAGGCCATGCCCATCATGGCGTTGCCGCTCGGGAAGCTGTAGCCGTCAACCGCGATCCAATCGCTATGCAGCGGACGCTCGCGCTCAAACAACACCTTCAAGCCGGTATTCAGCAGAAACGCCGCAAGGACCGTACCCAGAATTGTCAATGCCTCTCTGCGCAGCCGCAGCAGCCAGACGAACACTACCGCAATCAGTGTCACTCCGGCGAAAACAACGGTCGAGCCTAACCCGTTCAGCGCCAGCAGCAGAGCCCCCGGCTCCGTTCCCGCCTGTCCGCCGAGCCCGTTTTTCATCGCCGTATCCAGCGCGCTTCCTCCCTCCGCAGGCATCGTCCAAACAAGTCCTGCTACTAACAAGGCGCTCAGCAGCGCGATTCCCCATGCCTTCATTCGATTCAACCTTTCTGCTTTAGTTGCTGGTGCAGCTTTGCCTCCCAGTATACACCGTTGCGAATCAGCTTGCCATATGCGCAAACCTGCACAGGACGGACAGCCCCGCTGGAATACCTTGGCATTGCTATGTGCCTTCTTACATGATATAATAAATTATTCGTATAAAGGTAACCATAAATTCACATCTTAGATAAGGTGTTCATTTCATTTTAAGAAAAAGAACACTTTGGTCGGATGTGACTTTTTCTACATACGGCATTAACTTTTAGGAGGAATTACACGTGGAAACAGGTACAGTGAAATGGTTTAACGCCGAGAAGGGCTTTGGCTTTATTGAAGTTGAAGGCGGCAAAGATGTATTTGTGCACTTCAGCGCCATTCAAGGCGATGGCTTCAAATCGCTGGATGAAGGCCAGCAAGTTCAATTCAACATCGTGCAAGGCAACCGCGGCCCGCAAGCCGAAAACGTCATTAAGCTGTAAATGTCATGATTTAGGGAAAGAACCGTGCCGGACGGGACGGTTCTTTTTCTCTGTTTGACACCTACTTTTAGCCGGCAGAGAAGACAAGGAGGAATGTGTGATGTATTTTTCCAAAAAATCCGCAGAACCGACTCCACAGGAAGAAACCGCGATCTGGACATGCAGCCAGGCGGGCTGCTCCTGCTGGATGAGAGACAGCTTCTCGTTTGAGCAGGACCCGCTTTGCCCGATTTGCAGCTCCGCCATGGTGCAGGGCTCCAAGCTGCTTCCCGTGCTCAAAGGGCACTAACAGACGCACACAGCACCTTGCTATCGGCTTTAAAAGTCGCAGGCACAAGCCGGTATACACCGCTTGTGCCTTTTCGTCATCCCCTATGTCCGGCGAAGGGGCCGGTTTACTTTTACTGTCCGTCAGCGTTCCGCCAGCTTGAAATCGCCTGAGGTTGTATGCACATTCAGCTTGACCTCGCCCGCTCCGTAGGCTCCCTGGATTCGATGATTTTCCTCCTGCTTGACGGTGTACGCAAAGCCTTCCCACTCCAGCTTGCCTGTACCTGAGCTTGATTGGTAATCAACCTTGAGCGACTGCGGCCGACCGCCGATCGCCACTGTCACATCGCCGCTTGACGCTTTCAATTCCGCATGATTCGTCAACGTATCGGACTCCAGCAAGATGCTGCCGGACTCTGTCTGCCCGGACACCAGCGCCGTGCCGTCGATCAGCTTCACATCGCCGCTTGACGCCTGCGCCCGCAGCTCGCCGGCTGTGTACCGCTCTGCGCTTATCGCGCCTGAGCTTGTGCGCATGTCGATGCTGCGTGCCTGCAGCCCGGTTGTCCCCACATCGCCGCTTGACGCAACGGCGGAAATTTTCTCGCCCTTCAGCTGCTCCAGGCTGATCTCTCCGCTGCTGGACTTAATCTGAATGTCATCAGCCGTCAGGTGCTCGACATGGGCATCTCCGCTGCTCGTTTCGATTACGAGAGACTTAAACTGCTTTTGCGGCAGCTCCACCTGCAAGTCCAGATCCGAATTGATGCGGCTGAAACCGCCGCTCTGCTCCGGGAGCTCGATGCTAATCCGGACCGTATCTCCCTTAGGCTCCACCTTCAGCTTCAAATTTTCGCTGTCGCTTGCTCTTCCTTCAAGTCGCGCAGCGATCCGGTCCGGGCTGCCCGGCACTACCTTGATCTCGGCGCTGGTCGATTCGATGCGCACATGACGTATGTTTTCCGCCTCGACCGATTGCTCCTGCTGAACGGGCTGCGTGTTAATCGACAGCTTCCCTGCTGAAAAAAAGCGGATCGGATTCGCCACGTAAATCATAATCAGCACCCCGACCGCGATCAGAATATACCCCAAGCTTCGTTGCATCGTATCGCGCTCCATTCCCTAACTGTAAGTAACCCAAGTATATCAATTTGCCTTCTTACAGATCGTTGGACCTCCGAATGGAATTCATGCCCGCCTTTGGTCCAGGTTCATTCGTAATTGGCCAGCTCGATTCAGTCTCCATCCTGAATGGGGCTGTGCCGCACAAGAAACAGCACCCACTATTTTACGGGACGTTTCACGGATGAGCAAGCCAAGTAGTGTTGACCGTGCATACACTCATCGTCCTTTGCTGGTTGCTGGCGTCGTGTACAAGCTGCATTGCAGACTCCGCAGATAGCCGGTTCCCAGCCCGCTAAAGCGCAAATAGACGCCTGCGATACCACGGTTGATGTGGGATCGAGACGTCTTTGCCAGTGCTGTACCGATCTGTACGCACACTTCGAAGGAATCCTCAAGATTCCTTCGTATTTATCCTGCAAACGGCCTGCTTTATCGCTGCTCGCTTGAGCCGGGCGCGATCCGGCTTAGCCGGTAGTCGTAATTTTGCTTGCACAGCTGCAGCAGGTCGTACTTCAATCCCCGCTTGGGCCGGGTGATCACCGGAGGTCGAACGCCCTGACGGCGCAGGGAGGCACGAATGGCCGTTGCATCGCCGATCCGGTTGACAATCAGCTCATCGGGCGCGTTGTCCGCATACCGGGCCATTACAAAGCGGTCGCAGGCCAGCTCCTCGGCGGCCGTTCCAAGCTCATGCCACTGAAAATCGCGCAGCATCCCTTCCTGCACGCTGGCGATCATCACGGCCTCCGCGCCGAAATACAGCACGTCCTGATTCTGATTGCTTTCACGGTCGACGATTTGCTTGTCCGGAATTTTTTGCAGCGCGCGAATATGATTCAGCATGTTCTGCGCCTTCTCGAATTCGAGCCGCTCTGCGTAAGCAGTCATGCGGGCCGTCATCTCGGCAATAAGCGCTTCCCCCTGATGCGCGAGCAGTCCGGCCGCCTGCGCAGCGCGCGCCTGGTACTCCTCCTCGGAAATCAGCCCTTCGCACACCCCGCTGCATTTGCCGATATGATACAGCAGACATACTTTTCTGGGTAAGGTTGTACAGGTTCGCAGTCCGTAATGATCCGTGACAAATTCGAGCAGCGCATCCCGAAACCGGCCGCTGGAGAACGGCCCAAGACGCTGTACGCCTTCCGCTGACGTTTCCCGGTCTTCGGCAGCGCCGGCTGGCGAGGCAGATCTCCCCCGGTTGCGGTAATACACGTCCAGACGAGGCAGACGCTCGGAGGTCAGCTGAAGATAGGCGTAGCCGCTGTTGTCCTTTTTCAACGCACGGTTGTATTTGGGCTTATGCAGCTTGATCAGGTTGTTTTCGAGCAGCAGGCTTTCAGATTCGTTGTTGACCAGCACGACTTCAATCGCAGCGATTTCTGCGACCAGCTGTCGGGTCCGTTTATGCGCATGATGCGGCTTGAAATAAGAGCGCAGACGCTTGCGCAAGCATCTCGACTTGCCTACATAAATAATCTGACCGGAGTCATTTTTCATGAGGTAACAACCCGGGGTCAGCGGATAGTCAGCAGCCCGGAAGTCAATCGGCATGACCTTCCCCTCCTCCGTCCCGCTATCGGGCAGTCCCAGCGGCACTGACCTCGCCGGCTTTTTTCGCCCCTGCGCGGGCGTCCCTGCTCCCCTGAATTCTGATTTCTTCGTAAATAAAGCATCAATGCAGCCCGCAGCCAAGCACGGCACGGCCACCAGCGGCTGAGCAGCCCTCGCCTCGCTGCTTCCTTGTCAAGCCGCGGCAGGCACAGGCCAGCCTCGGCAGCAGGGCTGGGGCCACGCCATCAGGCGCGGTACTCCTCCCGGCTCTCTGGCGCAGCCGGAGCAGGCGCGCCGCCCGAAGGCTGGCGCAAGGCGGGCAAGCGGCCGTAAGTTGCCGCGCGCCACAGCCACTCCATCGGACCCATCCGGTACCGGCGCAGCCACCAGCGGCTCCCGGCAACCAGCAGCAGCGTTACGACCGCCGCATACACCGTCGTCGCCCACAGCGGCAACGACGCCGCACGGTCGCCCCATAACGCCAGCAGCAGCATGGTCAGCGCCGTCTGCAGCAAATAGTTCGTCAGCGCCATCCGTCCGAGCGCGGCCAGCCCGCTGAACCGCTCCGTTCCCCAGGCATGCATCAGCCGCAGCAGGCTGCTCACGTACAGCACAGCGAGCGTTTTCCCTGTCAGATAGGTAAACGGCAGCATAACCTGCCACATATACGCGTCCACATGATTGGCATAATACATCACGATCACCGCCAGCAGCGGAACGGACAGCCCCAGCGCCGTCCATTGCACAATCCGCACCGTACGCGCTGCATGCTCAGACATCCGTTGCGCCGTAAACCATTGCCGCTTGCCCGCATACAGCCCCAGCAGGAACAGGCCGAATATATCCAGTCCGTTAAACAGCACATTCCCGATGCCGTCCTCCAGCACATACCGCAGCCGTTCAGCCGGATCGGGCACAGCGGTGAATAATGGCTGACTCAGCTCGCTTTCCGGGACAAATACGACCAGCGCCGCCATCGCAACCATCAGCAGCAGCCCGTACAGGCCGCACAGGACGATGCCCCAGACAAGCGCCGTACGGGGCTCGCGCCTGATAAACAGCAGCAGCAGAAAACCAAGCAGCGCATACGTGTACAAAATATCGCCGAACCAGAGCAAGATCCCGTGAGCCAGTCCGAACAGCAGCAGCACCGCCAGCCTGCGGGCAAACAGCCGCTTCGGCCGCAGCCCGCGCCGCTCGGCGCTTTGGATGAATAAATAAAAGCCAAGCCCGAACAAAAACGCAAAGATCGAATAAAACTTCGTCTGAATAAACAGATCGTAGAGCAGACGCATCCAGCTGTCATCTGCATCATACACGGATCGGAACATGAGGCCATTACCGATCATATCCGGCACATTCGCCAAAAAAATACCGACAATCGCGAAGCCGCGAATGACATCCAGTTGCTGCAGGCGCTGACCTGGCTCTACCCCCGCATGCTGTCTCTCCATCCCTATTTTTCCTCCTTAGCCTCATCTGCATCATGCCCTTTTTCGGACAACACATCCCTGCGGGCGAAACGCGCCTCCACCTTGCGGCTGAGCAGCAAGGAAACGCCAATAAACAAGGCTATGTAAAGCAGATACAAGGGATTTTCAATGTACCGGGCCGGATCATGGCCGATATACGAGACCACAAACACCATGATGCCCTTCCCGAGCGCAATCGCCAGCAAAAAAGAACGCAGCGGCATCCGCGCAATTGCCGCAGCCGTGTTGATCACAATAAACGGCCCGATCGGAAACAGGCTGAGCAGAAACACGTAACTGAACGCATGGTGTCTGATCCACGCCATTGCCCTGGCAACCTTGGGCTTGCTCGACCAGCGCTGCGCGATCCGGTGTGCCGCGAGCTTGCGCAAAATCCAGAAATTTACGACGCAGCCTGCAACGATCCCGATCCAGGAGTACAAAAAGCCAAGCCACAGTCCGTATACGGCGGCATTGACGCCTACAATGACCAGTGTAGGCAGCGGTGGAATAAACGACTTGAGGAACGGCAGAGCCAGTCCCGGAACCGGGCCAAGCGACCGGTAGTGCTCCAGCACGGTTCTCAAATTTTCCTCTGTAAGTTGAGCCAGTAAATCCGACATAGGTATCGCTTCCGTTCGCGTCCGTTTCTTGGGCCCTGCGTGCTGGGCTTCTCTCTTGATTTACCACGAACGGTCGCCTCAGTCAAGTTGCCGGGGCCGTTTCGGCAGCAGGATTCGCCCTGTGTTAAGCCTGAGCAGTCAACCCACTGTGGATAGGCTCTTCTGTGGATATGTTTATATGCACCGCCATACTTATGCACATCAAGGCATTTATACCTGTGATCTTTGTGGATAAACCTGTGGATAAATGGAGTGCGGGACGCCGCTTGCGAGCAGCCGCGACTTGCGCGATACTACAACAAACTCATCATTGACATCATGCCGTTGAAGAGCATCCAACTCGGAGGCGTTTTCGTCAAGGGGAATGAAGGCCGCACGCGCAGCCCGCCTCATGCTCCCCCTAAGCTAACCCGACCCGCCCGTTATCGCGGAGCAAAGTGGATTGGACCGTTGCCTGGTCCGGTCAATTTGGGTGGCACCGCGAGTCCTGAGCACTCCTCGTCCCATGTGGATAAGGGCGCTTTTTGCATTTTTCGGAAAAGGAGCGAGGTTGTCATGGTAGGGATGTCATGGATTCGGGAACACGCAGCGGAGGTTCAAAGGCTTGCACAGCTCAAGTACTGCCGCTGGATGTCGAGGAGCTGCTGGCCGAGGAGGCGCTGCGTCGGCAGCGCAATGTACAATCGGAGCGGATTGCCGCGCGGCGTCAAAACGGCGGGAAGCCGCCAGTATTACTTGCGGGGAGCAGGCGCGCTGCTGCATCGGGCGGTTCAGCAGCTGGCGCTGGATTTGCTTCTCAGCCGTGGCTTTACGCCGATGGAGGTGCCGTTGATGGTCCGTACGCAGGCGCTGGCGGATACCGGCTTTTTTCCTGCCGGGCGCGATCAGGCTTTCCGCATTCAGGAGGAGGACAAGTGGCTGGCCGGTACCTCCGAGGCTCCTCTAGTCGCCTATTACAGCGGCGAAATTATTGACGTCTCCACGCCTGTCAAGCTTGCGGCCGCCTCCACATGCTTCCGCAGCGAGGTTGGCTCGGCGGGCAAGGATGTCCATGGGCTGTACCGGGTCCATTCGCCAAGGTTGAACAGGTGGTGCTGTGCGAGGCTGATCTGGCCGAGTCCGAAGCTTTGCTGCAGGAAATGGTCCGCAACGCCGAGGACCTGCTTCAGCTGCTGGAGCTGCCCTACCGGGTGATGGCCGTTTGTATCGGGGATATGTCGCAGAAAACGTACAAGCAATATGATATCGAAGCGTGGATGCCCAGCCGCCAAGCGTACGGCGAAACACACTCGGCTTCGGCTTTGCTCGACTTTCAGGCTCGCCGGGCAAACATCCGGTACCGGGACGCCGCTGGACGGCCGCGTTACTGCTACACGCTGAACAACACGGCGGTCTCAACTCCGCGCATTCTGATCCCGCTGCTGGAAAACCATCAGCAGGAGGACGGCTGCATCCGCATTCCGGACGCACTCCGGCCTTATCTCGGCGGCCAGCGGCGGCTTGTCCCGCCTCAAGCGCTCTGAAGCTGAATCCGGTGCGTGGCCCTGCTCCCTATTCATTGGGGGGCAGGACCAGATCCGGATGCCCTGCCCGGAACCAGCGATAAAACAGACGGGAGGCGACCAGCGTCAGCAGCACCGAAAATAACGTCCAATACCAGGCCCAGCCAGTGTAGGTAATCAGCTGCGTATATTTCTCAATAAAATACTCTGGAACGGTAACCCCTGAAGCGTAAGCGAAATAATAACCGAATTTCAGTAACGGGTGCGCCTTCTCCGGATAGTAGACATTCACATAACAAGCAATGACAGGAAACACTAGAAACTCAAAAGCAAAGCTGGTCCGCGCAGCCACTTGAAATTCGCGCACCGGATACTCCAGCAGTCCCAGCTCCACCACCAGCAAGCCCAGAATCCAGCTCAGACACTGTTGAAATAAAAAAACGGCCTGCACCGTTCGCGGAGCCTTTCGATGCACAAACCACAACGCGGTCAGCGTCAACGCGTACACCCCGATCAGCAGCCATCGCTCCAGCAGCATCAGCTTGTCTCCCGGCTACTCGGCCGCACGCGCTTTCCATCGAAATACCAACGGTAATAACGGTAGATCAGCTGCAGCAGTACGCCTGAAAATAAAAAATAAAGCAGCCAGTTCGGCCGAAGCGGATGAATAAGCTGCGTGAAGCGAGCTACGATTCTGACAAAACCGACCAGCAAGCACGCATACAGCGCTGTATACAGCAGCCTCGTGAACCAGGCACCGGCTTTCGGATAATACAAGCAATACAGCACGCACACCGTCGGATACAACGCGTAGTTAAACGAAAAATTGGTAGCGCCCGCTTTGGCGAACTCACGCACCGGGTTGGCGTTCACCCCCAGCTCGACTAATACAAGGCTTATGCTCCAGGTAAATACCTGGTCGGCCAGAAAAATAATCGCCGCTTCCCGGCGTCTGGCCGCCGGCACCAGCCAGATGAGCGCACAAATGATTCCGAGCCATGCTCCGGCTAAAACCCATCTTTCACTTGTCATAGGTCGGCTCCCGTTGTCAGCCATATTCGCAGTATTTCCAAGTGACGGGCCGAATACTCGGCCCCGCCCGGAGCCGTCCGTACAATTTCGGTTGACTCTCTGGGAATCCCCATGAATAATAGAGATAGCTTTACTAACAAGGGAGGTCAATCCAATGTCATTAGTGGCGGAGCTCATGTCTTATAACAAGCAGTTCGTGGAACAGAGAGCGTACGAACCTTACTTGACCGACAAATATCCGGACAAGAAGATTGTCATCCTGACATGTATGGATACGCGGCTGGTTGAGCTGCTGCCCCGCGCGCTCAATCTGCGCAACGGCGACGCCAAAATCATTAAAAACGCCGGGGCCATTTTGACCCAGCCGTTCGGCAGCGCTATGCGCAGCATCCTGGTTGCGATCCACGAGCTGGGCGCACGCGAGGTGCTGGTTGTCGGCCACTACGGCTGTGGCATGACCAAGCTTGATGCCGACGCGATGGTGAGCAAATTCAGGGAAAACGGTATTTCGGAGCAGGTGCTTTCTACGCTGGAGCATTCCGGAATTCGCATGGAACGCTTCCTGAAAGGGTTCGAAAGCCCGCGGGAAGGCGCTCTGCACAGCGTCAATATTATCCGCAATCATCCGCTTGTGCCCGCTACGGTTCCAGTGCACGGCTTCCTGATCCATCCGGATACCGGGGAGCTGGAGCTGATCTCCGACGGCTCCGGCTACCAGCAGCCGGAGCAGCCGGACATGGCATAGTCAGTCTAAAGTCGGGCGCAGTCGGCTGCGCAAGCAGCCGCCCCTGAACCGGAGCGGTGGCAGCAGGCATTGCAGGAACCCGTTGCTGCTGCAATTGATACGTGAAAAAAGCCCGCCTGCATCAACTTGATGCGGACAGGCTTTTGGCGCAGCCGTGTGCAGCCGTGCTTGCGAAGACCGCTAGACTGACTTATTAGACGCTTCCTCTTCCTTCAATTGAGCCTCGACCTCGATCACATCAGGACTGGCGGCGGCGGCTTCCCCGAACAACTCCTGCAGCTTGTTCACAGCCTTCTGCTTCACTTCGCTGTCGATGCTCTGCGACACCGCGCCCAGCGCCAGCATCAGCGCGCCCAGATCATCGACGTAGCCAACGGCGGGCAGCAAATCCGGCACAATATCAAGCGGGAAAATGAGGTAGCCAAGCGCGCCGTAAATTTGAATTTTTGCCTTCAACGGCGTGCGAGGGCTTTCCAGCGCGTAAAACAGCAGCAGACCGACATAAACGACCTTCATTCCCGCCTCGCGGGCTGTCTTGCCGAGCTTCGTCCAAAACCCTTCAACGGAAAAATGCTTCTCATACTTCGAGTGATCCATGCCGGTCCCGCCTTTCGGATAAGGTTACTCGCCCAGCTCCATCAGATCAAGAAAGGCCTGCGGCAGCGCAAACTGCTGGTTGCTAATAATGATGCGGTCCTCGCGGCTCGCGCCCGGGCCGGACTGCTCCTCCTTGATGCCTTCCACTTCCTTGTGCAGACGCTCCATTTGGCGGTCCAGCGCCGAAGCGGCATTCGCCGCCTCCTTCAACTCCTCCAGCAGCCGGGCAGGTACAGTTTGGTTATCCTGCTTGTATTTATAATAAATTTTATGCTCCAGACTGGCCCAGAAATCCATCGCAATCGTCCGAATCTGCACCTCGATGCAGACGCGCTCCTGCCCGTCGGACATATGCACCGGCACCTCGATCAGCAGGTGGAGGCTTTGGTAGCCGTTTGGCTTCGGATGACGGATATAATCCTTTTCCTCCAGCACCGTCAGATCGACCTGATTTTTGAGCATATCGCTGATCACATAGATGTCCGCAAGAAAAGAGCACGTAATACGCAGTCCCGCGATATCCTTGATTTGGCTGCGGATAGCCGGAAAGGAAATGCCCCCTCCCTTGCGGTACAGCTTGTTGAGGATGCTCTCCGGCGATTTCAGCCGCGACTTCGTATGCTCAATCGGGTTGTATTCGTGCAGAAACTGAAATTCCTCCACCAGAACGCCGATCCGTGTTTCCATCACATCAAGCGCAAATTTATACATCATCATAAACCGTGTAATTTCATTGCGAAACCGCTTTAATTCATGTATAGACAGCTGGTTTAACTGATTCATCGGTGTATCCCTTTCCTGTTTCCATTAGGCTAGACGGTCCGGTGACCGCATCTCTAGTGTAAAGCACCTGGAGCGCAAGATGCAAATCACCTTCCGGCCGCATGCGGGAGCAGGCTATTTTTTCGACGTATCAACATCAATAATATCCAGCAGGAAGACAAAAATCGGAATCCCCAAAATCAGTCCCCAAATCCCCAAATAATGCTCCGAGAACAACAGCACGACAAGCGTGTAAAACATCGGCAAATTCATCTTAGACGACATCAGCTTCGGATTCAGCAAATACCCCTCCAGGAAATGCAGCACAGCGATCATCACAAGCACATAGATAACGAGCGTATGGCCGCCAAGATTGTAGGCGATAAAGCAGAGCGGGATCAAGGAAATCACGAAGCCCGCAACAGGAATCAGACTAAGCAGGAAAATCATGATGGCCAGCGCGAACAAATACGGAAATCCGAGAATCCACAGCCCGATGATCGTAAATAGCGTATTAAACATCGCAATCAGCACCTGCGCCTCGATCACTTTGCCGAAGGACAGGATGAATTTTCTACCAAAATATTCAAGCTCATTATAAAACCAGGACAGCTTGCTTTCCTTCAACCGCGAGGTAAACGCCAAGATCCGGTTTTTCTCCAGAATAAACACAAGGCTGAGAATAATGGACAACACCAGCGTCGTCCCCCAGTTGCTGATCCGCAAAATATACTCGAAGCCCTGCTTCATATAAGACTGCAGGTTCAGATCCTTCACGCTTTTGTAAATATACCGGGTGAACTCATCCTGCGGGGCAGGCAGGTTCGTCAGACTGATCAGGATGTCGGCAAGCTGCTTGATCTGGCTGAATAGCTTAGGGAAATAGTTGACAATCGCCCATACGAAGCCGGTAATAAACACCGCATACAGCAGCACAATAATAATTTTGCTGTTGATCGTCACGAATTTGCTGATCCGGCTCGTAATGACCCGCTGCAGGCTGTTCATGATGTAAGCGATCAAAAAAGTGAGCAGCACCAGATTCATCATATCCCGGATACTGAACAACAGCACGCAGATCAGCAGCAAAATCATAAACCGCCGCACTGTCAAACTTGCAAAAAAATTCCTCAGATTTTCCATCCCATCATCTCCACTCGGGCAGTCCGCTATATTTGTCCTATAGCTTAGTCTACCGCAAGCAAAACGCTTATCGCAATGTTATGTCGAAAAAGGATTTATTGTGGGGCCAATCGAGGGTAAATCGGGGCGGCGCGACCCGTCCATGGGGGCTGAAAACCGGGCAAGGTCGCGCTTTACTAGCGGGGACTGCTCACTAGCGTTCATGCAGCGGGTTCAACGCCGGGCAAGGTCCGACGGATGGCGGAGTCCGGCAGAATCCGGCGCATAGTCCATTGCCGCGTCCCTCCCTCGCTTCTCGTCCAGCAGCCTGCGCAGCTTGGCAACCAGCGGTCGTTCAATCCGCCGGTAAAACGCCACGCCCAGCAGCGCCGTCACGATAAATGACAGGGCGATGGCAGCAGGCCGTCCCAGCAGCTCCGGCACATGCAGCGTCCGCAACAGCTTGTTGACGACCGACAGAAACGGCAAACTTGTCAGCAGAATCGAATACGAGGCGTCGCCCAAAGCAATAAGCGGCTTCCAGCCGAGCCCCTCCACCGTCCGGCAGCGCGTAATGCCCGCCAGCAGCACTACCGACGACGCCATATACAGCAGATCGAGATACGGCAGGTCCGGCTGCCGCAGCGCGATCAGCCAGAGCAGCGGATAACCGCCCGCTCCGGCCAGCATCCACCAGCCGGACCACCCGCCGATCAGCCGGCGGCGCTCCGCGAATCCGATCAGCATGCCGCTGAAAAAAGCCAGATGCACCGGATTGAACAGAAATTGCAGCAGCACACTGTCGCGAACTTGAATAACGCCGAAGGCGTTCAGCAAAATAACCGTAAACCAGGAGGAAAACAAAGCGGCAATCGCCTTTTCCTTGAGCAGGAAGCATAGCGAAAAAGCCAGATAAAAAAATACGATATAACTCAAAGACCAGGCTACGCCCATCACTGGCGGTACCGACTGCGGCCATAGCAGCAGCGACTTGATAATTACGCCCGGCTGCCGCTCGTGACCGAGTCCGAAGGAGGGCACCAGAAAATAAACCGGCGTGAGAACAGCCATCAGCAGCCAGTACAGCGGATAAATCCGCATAAACCGTTTGAGCAGAAACACGCCCGCTTCCTCCTGACGGGTAAATCGTCCCTGGTAGATCATGTACATCAAATAACCTGTCAGCACAAAAAAGAAGGTGTACGCACCCGATTTGCCAAGTCCGCTCACCCCAAGGAAGTCGTATGAAAAATAGCGCTCGCCCATCTGTGAAGTGTGAAACAACGCCACCAACAAGACGGCCGCGCCGCGGGCCGCCTGGATCGGGGCTAGATTCGATGCTCGCTTCATGCTTGCCAACCCTTTTCATCTCTAATGTTATCTTCTGAAACCCATCTTCTCACAGGAAGCTGATCATGGGCTGAAGACAACCTGAACGTTAGCTTAAGGCAAGCTTAAAATTAGATTGGAAAAAGCACCGGCCGACGGACGACCGATGCTGGCTGCTTGCCGGAAGCCGTGATCCGATCCGGCTACCCTTTGAATACTTTATCGGAAGGCAGTAAACGGAATGTCAAACTCCGGCATGCCCTCCGCATAAGGGGTATATTCGTACTGACTGAAATAAATAACAATAGCGCCAGCCTTCAGAAAAAAGGAGCGGTCCGGCTCAATCGTCTCAAACGGCTGCAGCATGTAGAGCTGCCGCTCCTGAATTTGCTGCTGGATAGCCTGGTTGATAATCGAGACAAACCGGGAGTTGCCCTCCGCCGCCTCCTGCAGCGTCAATTCACGGCCTGTATTGAGATCAAAGGTATACGGCACCCGCGCCGTCATACCGTGCGCCCCGCCAGTGTAGCTGTAATAGTCCACATACATACTCAGCCGTCCCTGCTCATTATAAGTCACCGTATAATAACCGGCGTATGTGACCGGCGGGATCTCAAAGTCCGGATTGTCTGCTTTTACAGCTTTGTTGTCCGCCGCTGCGGACGCGAGCAGCAGCCGTCCCTCGGCGGCGTGCGCTTCGCCTTCATGCTTGAGGAAGGTATTGATTTTGTCCTGCACTACATGATCGGCGAAGCCGGTAATCTGCGGATAATGAACGAGCATCGACCGCTTTTCGCCTTCCTCCTCAATCGTCCGCGTTTCCACAGTCAGCGTATTTTCGGAGATGGTGTCGATCTTTATCGTGCGCGTCGCTGCGTCGTAAGAAATGCCGTAACCCATATGCTCCAGCAAAAATCGCAGCGGCAAGTAGGTAGAGCCATCCTGCACAATTGCAGGCGCGCCGAATAGTTGCTGTCCATTCAGCGTATACGTATGCAGCTGATCCAGCCCCAGTGACAACGTGCGGCCACGGCCGCTGACGGTAACGAGCCGGTTGGCCGCATTCCAGCCTGTCTCCAGGCCAAGCCGCTCATTCAGGGCGCGCAGCCCGATATACGTATCTCCCGCGACATTGGCAGCAGGAACCGTACCCGCTTGCCCGTCGATGACCGTCGGCCAAGGAGTGACGTTTAGCTGCGCGGCTGTCCCGGCAGACGGCAGTGCCTGCGCAGACATCTGCGTCGGCGTCTGGGCTGGCGTCTGAGTCTGCGTCTGTGATGCCGTCTGGGCCGACGTCTGGGCCTGTGCCCCTGACGGCAGCAGCAGCACTGCGGCAGCCGCCATCGTCCATGCAGCCGCCAGCGCCAGCACGCTTCGACGGCCGCCCTTCCCTATGCGCCTTGTTCTCCATCCGCCGTGCCCGCGTGGATCGGCCGGTTGTTTAACGTTCATATGCTTCTTCCTCTCCGGTTCGGATGCGGCTCGCCACACAGCGCGCCTACCGGGAATTTACCCGGAACAAACGCATCAGACGCAGACGCACCTATGCTATGATTAATGAAGGATCGCCTACGCTCTGCCCTGGCTCAGTTGAGCTGCGGTGCGAAGCGATTATACTCCCCCAGTATACCGTCAAATTCCATTGCCGGGTAGTGGGGCTGCGGGCGCCTCTCTGCGAAAGCCATGTCTGCCTGACCGCAGCCGCCTTGAGTCAAGCAGGATCGACAGAGGTACTGATACTGGCATTGGTACTGGCACTGGCCTTTGCCCACCCCGACAAAGTACGCTGTAACAAACCTCACTGACAACGGCTCTCATTTGGCGGACGATGGAGAGGAGCTGTAAATTTAATTCGGATAAAGGAGCGTGGACATCATCCCGGAGCATATCATCCACTTCAAGGTAATCCGTCAGCACGAAACCAAGCAGCTGCGCGGATTAATCTATCTGGAGGACGGTCAATTGCCCACCCTGGCCGATTTCGAGCGCTGCCTGACCGAATGCGGTCACCGGGTGCAGCTCAAGGACCCGGAGCAAGCGATCTTCCAGGCCTTCGACGAGTCAGGCGCCGAATATCTCATCGACGTGCTTGAGGATTACCGCAGGTCAACCCGAGACCGTCATGCCGAAAGCCTTGCTCGCAGCTTCATGAAGCAGGACCCGCTGATCTGAGCGCTCACCGAATAGGCGAGGCAGCGGCATCATCATGCCCCTCCGTTCAGATGAAACAGCCCGCGCTACGCATGATCCGCAGGGCGTGTACGCCAGCAAGCAAGCTGTATGCCCTGCTCCAACGCCCGGTTGCGGCGAGCAAGGCTTCATGTTATGATGAACACACTTACAGTGAAACGGAGGGGTTACGTGTGATAGATTGTATCCGGGTTCGTTCTTTGCGCGGCTAATTTAATAGCGCCAAAGTCTCTGTGTGTACAGAGGACTCAGGATAGGTCTGTCCACTTCATCAGGTAACCCTTGCTACCTTCATCCGAACGCAGCGGCTGTGCGCCGCCTGCTTTCGGGTGGCCTTTTGAATTGGCATGTCACGTTTATACGCAGGAAGAAGCCCAGTCCGGTACGAAGATGCCGCACGAGCAGCTAGCGCCCGCTTGTTGTCGCGGTGCGTACTGTCTCGCTTGCGACTCGTTGTCCGTACGGCTGGCTTGCCCTACTAAACGTGACGTCCCTAACCCGGCGGCAAGCTGCTGCCGGACTGTTGCTTGAGCTCCTCGACTTGTCACTGCACACACAGGCAGACTGCCCGTGTGTGCTTTTTTTCTTTGAAAGAGCTGCTTTCATGTCGGGGTTGCGGCGGAAAGCCATGACGGTTTTGTACGAACATTTCATGCCTGAGAGGATGATTATCTATATGGAACAACAGCAATCGAAAGCAGTTATTGTCGGCATTCAGCTGCAGCATCAATCTGATTTTGCCTATTCGATGGAGGAGCTCCGCAATCTGGCTGCGGCCTGCGGCGTCGAGGTCGTCGGCGAGCTGAGCCAGAAGCTGGATCGCATGAACCCTTCCCATTACATCGGAACCGGCAAGGTTGAAGAGCTGAAGGCGCTGCTGGAGGCGTGCGAGGCGTCCACCGTCATCTGCAATGACGAGCTGTCGCATTCGCAAATCCGCAATCTGGAGGGGGCGCTGGCGTGCAAGGTCATTGATCGCACGATCTTGATTTTGGATATTTTCGCGGAGCGGGCGCAAACGCGTGAAGCTCAGCTGCAGGTAGAGGTCGCCCAGCTGCAATATATGCTGCCGCGTCTGGTCGGACTGCGCGCCTCGCTGGGCAGACAAGGCGGCGGTGGCGGCTCCGGCTTCAAAAACCGCGGCTCCGGGGAAACAAAGCTGGAGCTGGACCGCCGGAAAATCGAGGAGCAAATTACCGTGCTCCAGGCCGAGCTGGAAAAGCTGGTAGCGCGCCGCCAAACCCAGCGGAAGCAGCGGCATAAAAACGAGGTGCCGGTCGTATGTCTCGTCGGCTATACAAACGCCGGAAAATCAAGCCTGATGAACGCGATCATCGAAACGTATCACCCCGGCTCAGGCAAGCAGGTGCTGGCGAAGGATATGCTGTTTGCCACCCTGGAAACCTCCGTGCGCCGCATCGACCTGCCGGATCACAAGGCCTTCCTGCTGACCGACACAGTCGGCTTCGTCAGCCAGCTGCCCCATCATCTGGTGAAAGCTTTCCGCTCCACGCTGGAGGAGGTCGCAGAAGCGGATTTGTTGATTCACGTTGTAGACGCGTCCAACCCGGAGTATGCGCAGCAAATCGCGGTCACCGAGGACACGCTTCGCCAGCTCGGAGCCGACCAGATTCCGATGCTTTATGCCTTCAACAAGGCCGATCTGACCGGGCAGCCTTATCCGCAGATCGAAGAGGACCGTCTTTATTTGTCCGCACGGCAAAGCAGCGGGATCGACGAGCTGACCGGCATGATCCGGGAGCGCATCTTCCAGCATTACATCCACTGCGAAATTATCGTGCCTTATGACCAGGGTCGGCTTGTCGCCTATTTCAACGAGCACGGCCACGTCCGCGCCACCAGCTACGAAGAAGCCGGCACGCGGTTGGAGCTGGAATGCAAGGCATCCGATCTGGAGAAATACAAGGACTTGCTGATTCGGGTGTAAGCAGCGGGGCCAACAGCAGACCACTCCTAACGCCACACGTAAAAGGGCAAGGGGCGCTAAAGTGCACCCTGCCCTTTCCTTCAAGTCGCCGGATACGCCAGCGGTGTGCCACAGTAGCTGCAGGCGGACGTTTCTCGCGGCTGCAGCACAGTCTGCGCTCCGCAGCCGGAGCACTCTACGGTTCTTGGTCCGCTGGGGGCAGGACTGCTGCGAGGATTGTGCATGTCGCTCCACGGAGCATTCCACTTGCCTTCGTTATCCCAGTCCACCTCCTCCGTCGCTGCGGTTCCCTCATACCAGTCATCAAGCGAAGGAGGCTCCTCCTCCAGCACAAGCCGTTGCGACTGCTGATCCACGTGACAATAATTCAGCTCGAATATGCGCACCATCCGCAGCAAATCTTCGGTAACGACAGCAGGTCGCTGCTGCGTCAGCTCGGCCAGTCCGGAAATACTCAAGACATGGCTTTCGTAGATCAGCTCTTTGTAACGTCTATATATCGAATAAAGCTGATCCAACTGCATACTAGCTCTGATCCGAAAGCATATGCCTGGCACGAGCAGCAGCAGCACACAACCAAGGTAAACGGAGACAGGCAGCTCCGTTCCCCCTGCCAGTTGGATAAAATAGGAGAAGCTCAGCAGCAGAAAAATGATCAGCAGGAGGTTGCCCAAATATTTGGAATCCAGATGCTTTTGATAGCTCAGATTGCGATGTCGTATCATTCGTATAAGTAACAGGATTAGAGCGATGGGGAACATGAAAATCATGAGTATCGAAATCAACCTGCTCGAAATGACAGGCTGATCACCCCACTGCTTCGCCGAGTACCTCATTCAAGCAACTTCCCTTCTAGCCCATATGATTTGTGCGCAAGCAATTGGCTGTTTCGCTTGACCAGGTCTGCCATGATGTCATTTACAAGCTGGAGCGGCAGTTCCAGCGCCTTCTCGTCAGCCTGCATTGGATTTTGGCCCAATTGCCGCATGCAGCGCTCCAGCTCATTGATTTGCCAAAGCAGACTTTCTTCTATGACAGTCATAGAAGGATGCGAGACAGGGTCGCTGTATCGGACCTGCTCCGTAAGCTTCCGAACCTTCGCAGTCAGCATGGCATCAACGGGCAGCTCACGCTCATCCAGCAACCGCTCGACTGTGAGCATCCCCCGCAGCATCTGCTGCAGCAGAGCTGTCCGAACCTCCTGCCCCTCCGCATCGCTGCGGGTTCTGCGGACGTAGTATGCGGACAGCAGCAGCAGCAGGAGCCACCCGCACAAGAGCACGAGCTGGAGCAGTGTATAGCTGAACAGCGACATGTCCAGCGCCAGCCAACCCACCAACGTGCAGCCGACTACAGCAGCCGCATACAGCACGGCGCTTGTCATACGAAGCCACAGCGCCGGGTGACCTTTCCGGCTTTGAACGAAGCGGAGAGCCGCCTCCAACAAAGCAGCTTCCGCCAGCACGACCGCAGCCAGCGACACCCAACCGTGGGCTGCAGACGTTGTCCACGGCTTGTAGGTGACAAATACACCTAACGTCACGATCAGCACTACAGCAAACACGCCGCCGACCAGACCGCTGTAAAAATGCCGGATTCTCATCGTTGCCGACCTCTCTTCCTCATAGCAGCTTGTAACCGCAATCCAGACAAAACTTTTGTCCCGGCTTAACGTCATGCTGGCACTGTCCGCACGTTAGCGTAAGCTTCGCCCCGCACTCGTGGCAAAACTTACCTTTGTCCGTCATAACCCCGCACTGCGGGCAGGCGATGCCAAGCGGCGCGCGGCAAACTTTACAGGCGGTAGCCTGCTCGGGATTATCCGCTTCGCAAGCCGGACAAGGCCGGTACGCGTCTCCGCAGTGCGGACAAAACTTTGAGCCTGCAGGCAATGGCTGCTTACAGGCGTCACAAGCCGTAGAAGATCGGGCCGAAGCAGCACCGTTCAGCCGGGAAGCCGTGTGATCAGCGGTCTGGCCGAACAACTCCCATAAGCTATTGCCGGAGTGAGTCCCTCGAAAGGATGGCGAATGTCCTGTATGCCGGGCAGCCTGCTCGATCGAATCGAAGGCTCGCTCCTGCTGGTAGCTGTATCCTATAATGTCCATCTCCGCTTTCTTCGCCAGCGCCTCGCGCAGCCGATTAATCGCAGGATCGTCAGGGAAGTTGATTGAGTCAATCGTAAAGCTGAACAGCCGCAAACCGTATTCCTCGAACACAGACGAAACACGCTCCTCCATATGCCGCGAAATTTCCGATACATAGGCGTGAATGTCGAATACGCTGATTTTTTTATGAATCAGATAGGAGGACAAAATTTCCTTCATGTTCATCAGCAAAATGCCACGAAAATAGGTAATCAAGGCTGACTGATCCATCGCATCAAGCGTCCCGACCAGCTTCAGCAAAAACTTGCGGGTATCGACAACCTGCACGCCGAACTGACCGAAGGCCCGCACCGCCACGATCACCTGGTAGCGCGGCTCCTGCAGTTGAATCGGAGTGGCGGTTCCCCACTTCATATCCATCCGGTTTAGCTTGTTAACATACCAGACCTCGGCGCTGAACGGAGATTTGCCGCCATACGGCAGATTGATCAAGGAGGACAGCACCGGAATGTTCTGCGTAGACAGCGTATGACGGCCAGGACCAAACAAGTCCAGCGCTTGTCCGTTTTTGAACAACAGCGCCTCGTGGGATTCATGAACAATCAGTTCGCTCCAGGTTGCCAATTCGCTGTGCGGATATTTCCAGACGAGCCGGTCGGGAGGACCTTCAAATTTCAGAACTTTCAAAATCGCCATAGCTTCCATGCTCCCCATTTGTCGAATTTTTCCTGAAAATTGTATATTAACTATACTACGAAAGTTCGATTTTGAGGATGCACGTGCAGGACAATTACAGGAAATACATGCCCCCCCCTTCTGCAAACCACATCTGTTTTTCACCCGCTGTGCCATAAGCCTCCTACCGGGTAATCCTGAACGTATGCAGGCTTCTCCTGAATACGCCCGCTTTACGCCCACATCAAAAAAAACCTCTGAACGCGCGAGCAGCGCGACAAAGGTTCTGTCAACCAATTCTTATACCCGCCCCAGCGGCGACACGCCCTACCTCTGCAGATGGAACGGCACGGTTGCGATGACGACGTCCTTTTTGTTCATCAAATACGTGCGGAGCAGCAGGCCGTGCTGGTTATGCAGCACATTTTCCCACCAATGCTTTGTAATGAACTGCGGGATCAGCACCGTAATATGATCGGTATCCGCCGTTTTCCATTCGACCGTATCAATAAATTTCATAATCGGACGGATGATGCTCCGGTAGCTGGAGCGCAGCACGATCAGCCGCACACCGGGATTCCACTCCGCCCATTTTTTCTCCATCCGCTCGATGGATTCGTCGTCAAAGCCGATGTAGACCGCGACCACATTGTCTGTAAGCGATTTGGCGTAGCCGATCGAATGCATCACAACCTTGGTCACGCCCGCCACAGGCACAACAATGGTGCTGCCCTTGATTACCGGTTTGTCGCGGGCCGGATCAATGCGCAGCTCATCGGCCGTATTGCGGTAGTGATGATGGATACGGTAAAACGCGCCGATCACCAGCGGCAGGAAAATAAACACCATCCACACCTGCGAAAATTTGGTGATGATGAAAATAAGCGTGATGCCGAGTGTCGTCAGCATCCCAATCGTATTGACCGTAAAGCGGGATACCCAGCCTGGCGGACGCAGCTTCACCCACCGAATCATCATGCCGAGCTGGGACAGCGTAAACGGAATAAAAACCCCGACCGCGTACAACGGAATCAAATTTTCCGTTTCGCCATGGAAGACGACGACAAGCAGCGCGGAGAAAATTCCGAGAAAGATAATGCCGTTGGAGAAGCCGAGACGGTCCCCGCGGGCCATAAACGCATGCGGCATGTATTTATCCTTGGCCAGCATAAAAGCAAGCAGCGGGAACGCCGAATACGCCGTATTGGCCGCCAGAAACAAAATCATCGCCGTGACGCCCTGAATAAAAAAGTACAGCGCTCCCCGTCCGAACGTCGCCGCCGCAATCTGCGAAACAACCGTGTTCTCCGGGTCCGGCTTGATGCCGTACCAGTAGGCGAGCAGGCTGATGCCGATAAACATAAAGCCAAGAATGCTCCCCATCATCACAAGCGTCGACGCCGCATTGCGCTCAGCCGGCTGCTTGAAATTCGGAATCGCGTTCGACACCGCCTCCACCCCGGTCAACGCCGAACAGCCGGAGCTGAACGCCTTGAGCAGCAGAAACAGGCTGATATGCGACACGGTTGAGCCAATTTGCGGCACCGCCGCGTGCATGCCGTTCGTCATATAGTTGACGACGCCGGCAACAATCAGCACGAAGATCGACAGGACAAACAGGTAAATCGGAATAGCCAGCACCGACGCGGACTCGGTTACGCCGCGCAGGTTCATCACCGTCAGAAACATAATCATGATGAGTGCGATGAGAACCCGGTGATCATGAAGCGACGGAAAGGCCGACGTAATGGCATCGGTTCCGGCGGACGAGCTGACGGCTACGGTCAGCACATAATCAACAAGCAGCGAGCCGCCTGCAAGCAAGCCGGTCGGTACCCCAAGGTTATCCTTGGCTACGACGTACGCCCCGCCTCCGGCCGGGTAAGCAAATATCGTCTGCCGGTAGGACAAAATCAAAATAAGCAGCAATCCCAGCACCGCAACGGAAATCGGGAGCGAATACCAGACAGCCGCAAAGCCTGCGGCCATCAGGACGATCAAAATTTGCTCCGTCCCGTAAGCAACCGAAGATAACGCATCGGAGGATAATACCGCCAGCGCTTTGAGCTTGCCAAGCTTCTCCCCCTCAATTTCGTTGCTTTTCATCGGCCGCCCGATTAAAATCCTTTTCCATCTGCTGATGATCATCCGTCTCATCCTTCCTCGGATCAGTGCTCATGCTGTAAACGTGCTGGTAAATAGAATAACCATATTTTAGCTCACTATCTCCTAATTACAACTCCCCCAACGAGAAATTGACCGTTTCTTTAGAATTGTAAGCCGTTCCAGATGTCGTCTTCATTTCACAACTAAAGCATTGACAGCTAAAAGAATAAATTATAATATTCAATTAACTTATTGAATTTAGGTGATACACATGGACGCGTCCAATGGACGGCTATTCAAAGAGGAGATCTATAAACAATTTGCCCGGATTGGCAAATGCTTAGCCAGTGAAAAGCGGCTTGAGCTGCTCGATCTGCTGTCTCAAGGCGAGAAATCCGTGGACAAGCTGGCGCGGCAGTCTGCGATGACGGTCGCCAACGTCTCCCAACATCTTCAGGTGCTTGCGGAAGCTCGTCTGGTCACTTCGAGGAAAAAAGGAACCTTCGTTTATTATGAGCTGGCGAACGCCGCGGTCAACGAGCTGCTGCTTGCTTTATGGAAAACCGGCGAGCAGCAGCTTGCAGACGTGCAGCGGATCAAGGAACAATTTCTGAATCCGTCTGACGACGTGTACGCGATTCCTTTGGAGGAAGCTCTGTCCAAGCATCGGCAGGGGGAAATTGTGCTGGTTGATGTGCGGCCTGCCGAAGAGTACGACTACGATCATATCCCCGGGGCGCTTTCGATTCCAGCTGGAGAGTTAGCGGAGCATCTGAATGAACTGCCGGCTCAACTTGCTCTTGTGACCTATTGTCGCGGCCCTTATTGCGCCTACGCGGCGCAAGCTGTAAGGGAGCTTCGCAAGCTAGGCTGTCAAGCTTATTGGCTGAAGGAAGGCATCAACGAGTGGAAGCAGCACACGGGGACGCTCCACTAAAACCGATTCGTTTTTCATATGCCCAAATGAGGTGACGTCATGGCGCTTGCAAAAACCGCGCTCCAACGAAAAGAATTGCTGCTTATTACCGCCGTAGCTCTCGGCACATTGCTTAATCCGCTCAATACGACGATGATTTCGGTCGCTCTAGCCCGGCTGCAGGAGGAGTTCAGCCTAACCTTTGCCGACGTATCGTGGCTGATCTCCACGTATTATTTAGCAAGCGCGATCGGTCAGCCGCTGATGGGCAAGTGGAGCGACATGTTCGGTCGCAAAAAGGTGTTTATGTTCGGACTGCTGCTCGTCACATTGTCGTCGAGTCTCGCGCCGCTGTCTCCCAGCTTTGGCTGGCTGATCGGCTTTCGAATGATTCAGGCTTTGGGCAGCTCGGCTTTGTTTCCGTCCGGCATGGGAATGATTCGCAGCCAGATCACGGAGGGCCAGGCGAAGGCGCTTGGCATCATCTCGATTTTTTCCAGCACCTCGGCGGCCTTCGGCCCCTCCATCGGCGGACTTTTATTGCATTACGGCAATTGGCCGCTGATCTTCCTGTGCAACTTTCCGTTTATTATCGGGTCCTTTTTACTGGCATGGAAGGTGTTTCCGCGCGATTCAAAAGCGGCTGGACGTATGTCCGATATGGACTGGCGGGGAGTCGCGCTTTTTTCGGCAACGATTTTCATGTGGCTGTTGTTTTTTCTGTCGCTTGCTGACGATTTTAGCATGTGGAAGCTCGCGGTTAGCTCAGGTTTGTCGGTAGGGCTTTACCGATACGAAGCCAGGCACAGCAAGCCGTTTATCAATGTCGTTTTTTTACGAAGCAATATGACGGTTACGCTGATTTATGTGCAGTTTATTTTGACGAATATTGCCTTCTACTCGATTATGTTCGGCATCCCGTCCTACTTGCAGCGCGTACAGCTGATGGACCCGCAGAAAACCGGGCTCGTGATGCTGTCGATCGCCGGCTTCAGCATACTGGTCACGCCACTGGTCAGCCGCTGGATTGACCGAAGCGGTTCCAGGCCGCCGCTGCTGCTTGGAACTGTTTTGGTCGTCGCGGGAAGCCTGCTGCTGCTCATTCGGGATCAAGCCAGCGTACTGACCATCTTCCTCGTGCTTAGCGTGCTTGGGATCGCCAATGGCTTTAACAATTTGGGCATGCAGATGGCGCTTTACGATTCCGTAACGAAGGAAGAGACCGGCATTGCCTCCGGCCTGTTCATGACATCCCGGTTCATCGGGACGATTCTGTCCTCAAGTCTGCTTGCGGCACACTTCGGCAAACAGATCACAACCCCGAATCTGCACAGTATGGCGTGGTTATGTGCCGGAATCGGCGTGCTGATGGTTGCACTGACCGTTCAGATGCCAAAAAAGAGCATGAAAAAAGCCGTTGACTAACAACGGCTTGCCGCATCTGAATAGTTTACCAGCCGAAATCGAGCGTTTTTCCGGTTTCCGCCAGCGTCTTGATGCTGCTCAGCAGCATCCACCATGTGTTGGACGCTTTTTCAATGGAGGGATGGCCTGGCGTAAATTCGTCGTTGACCAGCGTCAGCTTGGTACAGCCGCCCACCGCCTCCAGCGTAAAGGTCATGCGGGACTCCAGCTCCGCATGATGCGGCGCGTAGGAAGGTCCGGGGTGCTCGGTGCAGCTCATTTTCCGGTACGGCTCGAACTCCAGCCATTTGCCGTACACATGAACGGTTTCGTCGCCATCGTTGCCCGGACCGACATACGCATAATCCGCTCCCGGCTCAAACGTCGACCTCAGCTCGCAGCCGAAAAAAATTTGCCGCGTCCCCTCCGGACTAACGAGAATATTCCAAATATGCTCAGGCGTAGCGTCTACATAAAACTCGTAATTCAGCTTCACAGGGTTCACTCCATTCCTTGAATGAGATACGATAAGCATACAGGCAGACGGACAGCCTCGTCTTGTAAAAACGCGACAGCCTTCGCCTCCAACTGATGAACCGGGAGTGAGCCGAATGACGATACCGATTCCCAAGCCCAGTCTGGGCGTCTTGCATGTGCAGGAAGCGGCCAAAAAGCTTGAGCTGACCCGCCATGCCCCCTCCGGCCCGCTGGCCGGCTTCGTTAAACATTATTGGATCGTGAAGTGGAATTTATCCGGTCAGGACCCTTATACGCAGCTGGTCGTGCCGAACCCTTGTGTAAATTTGGTCGTCGAGCCCGCGCGCACGGCTTGCTTCGCCCCCGGCAAAGCCACGTATGCCCACTTGCTGCAAGGCAGCGGCTGCGTGTTCGGCGTGAAGTTTCAGCCCGGCGGCTTCTACCCGTTCATCCGGCAGCCGATTTCGGAGCTGGCAGGCCAGCCGATCCCCGTCAGCCGGATTCTGGATATGAACGGCGCCGAGCTGGAGCAGCTGATCTTCGGCCAGCCGGACGCTGATACGGATGCGATGATCGCCCGGATGGAGCGCTGTCTGCTCGCCAGGCTGCCCGAGCCGGACGAGCAGGCCGCTTTTGTCCGGCAGGTCGTCGAACTGATCGGAGAGCGCCACGACATGACTCGCGTCGATACAGTCTGTGAGCACGTTCAGGTTCACCGGCGGACGCTGCAGCGCTTGTTCGACCAGTACGTGGGCGTCAGCCCCAAATGGGTGATCCGGCTGCTGCGGCTGCAGCATGCGGCGGAAACGATGCATGCCGGGCAGCGTCTCGACTTGTCGCAGCTGTCGCTGGAGCTGGGGTATCACGACCAGGCCCACTTTATCAAGGATTTCAAGGCCATGGTCGGACAGACGCCGGACGCCTACGCGCGAAGCTTCCCCTCTCAAGCTGAACGCCCGCCCGCTCCGCGCGCTTAATCCTCGATGCCCAGGCGTACCCGCCGTTCGCCCATCGGGAATTCGGCCATCGCCTCCAGCTGGCCGAATCGCACGTGCTGCAGCAGCACATGCTCCTGCAGCACGCTGTCGAAGCGAACAAGCGCAGCCTGCAGCGTGTCGTCCACATCCAGCACAAGCCGGATGCGGCGTTCGACCGGCAGCAACAGCTGCTTGCGGTAGTCCTGCACAAGTCGGATCACTTCCCTGACCCAGCCCTCCTGCTCCAGCTCCGGCGTAACCGCCGTATTCAGCGTCACCGTAATGCCGCTTGCGGAAGCCGAGGCGAAGCCCGCTCTCGCCTGCGTCTCGACAAGCAGCTCAGACAGCGGCAGCGTCAAAGCTTGCTCCTCCACCTGCAAGCGCAGCTCGCCTGCGCTTACAGCTTGCCGGGCTTCCTCCGAAGGCAGCCCGCGGAGCAGGCTTTGCACCGGCGCGACGAGCTTGCCGTACTTTTTCCCCGCCGTCTTCAGATTCAGCTTCAGCCGAACATCCACGAAGCTGCTCCCGTCCTCCGCAACGCGCAGCATCTTGACATTGATCTCCTCGCGGATGATGGCTGCGAACCGCTCAAGGTCGAAGCCTGGTTCCAGCGATACGATCAGCTCAGACAACGGCTGGCGTGTCTTCACGCCCGACTCCGCCCGAACAGCGCGGGCCAGCTCCACGATCTGCCGGGCGACGCCCATGTCGGTCTCCAGCTGCTCGTCGATGGCGTCCGCCTGCACAGTCGGGTAACCGGTCAGGTGGACGCTGTCGCCCTCGCCGCCGAGACGGCCCCACAGGTCTTCCGCGATAAACGGCATGTACGGCGCGATCATCCCGGCCACCGTCAGCAGCACGCCGCGCAGCGTCTGGTAGGCGGCCAGCTTATCCGCCGTCAGCCCGCTGCCCCAGAACCGGTCGCGGGAGCGGCGGACGTACCAGTTGCTCAGGTCGTCGACAAACAGCTCCAGCTGCTTCGCCGGATTCAGAAAATCATACCCCTCCAGTCCATTTCGGACGAGCCTGAGCGTGCTGTTCAGCCTCGACACGATCCAGCGGTCCAGCTCATGCTGCGACGGCGGCACTTGATGCTTCGCCGGGTCATAGCCGTCGATCGCCGCGTACAGCGCATAAAACGCATGGGTATGGTGCAGCGTATCGACGAGCTTGGACTTCGCCTCCGCCACCATCGACTTCGCGAACCGCTTGCTGTTCCACGGCGCGCTGCCGGCCAGCAGCGCCCAGCGGAAGGCATCGCTGCCGAACTCCTCGATGATCTCCCACGGGTCGATGACGTTGCCCTTGCTTTTCGACATCTTCTGCCCGGCTTCATCGAGAATATGGCCCGTAGAAATAACCGCCTTATACGGCAATTGCCCGTTGTACAGCGTCGATACGGCCAGCAGGCTGAAAAACCAGCCGCGCGTCTGGTCGATCCCTTCGCAGATCATATCCGCCGGGTACTGCTCGCGGAACGTCTGCTCATCGCCGAACGGATGATGGTATTGCGCGAAAGGCATCGAGCCGCTGTCGAACCAGACGTCGATCACCTCCGGCGTCCGCTCCATCACGCCGCCGCAGGTGCAGCGCAGCCGCACTTCGTCCACGAAAGGCTTGTGCAGCTCCAGACCGTCGCCGAACGGCTGCTCCGCCCGCTCCTCCAGCGCCTTGTAGCTGCCGGGCGAAAACTCGTCGCCGCAGGAGCCGCATACCCACACGTTAAGCGGCGTGCCCCAATACCGGTTGCGGCTGATATTCCAGTCCACCAGCTCCTCCAGAAATTTGCCGAAGCGGCCGTCGCGCAAGTAGCCGGGGTGCCAGTCGATCCGGCTGTTATTGGCGATCAGCTGCTCCTTGACCGCCGTCGTCCGGATAAACCAGCTCTCCGTCGCGTAATACAGCAGCGGCGATTTGCAGCGCCAGCAGAACGGGTAGCTGTGCTCGTAGCGCTCTTTGGCGTACAGCAGGCCGCGGGCGGACAGCTCCTTCACGATGTCCACATCGCAATCCTTGACGAATCGTCCGGCCAAGTCCGCCACCTGAGCCGTATAGCGGCCAGACGCGTCTACGATGTTGACGAAATCCAGCTCATGGCTGCGCGCCGTCCGATAATCGTCCTCGCCATGCGCCGGAGCGATATGGACAATGCCCGTGCCGCTGGCCGCGGTCACATATTCGGCATCCACGACGACATGTCCGCGCTGCACCTCCACATAACCGAATGGAGGCTCGTACGGGGTGCCGATGAACTCCGCCCCCTTGTGCACCGACAAGATCGTATAGTCCTGCTTCATGACCTGCTCCACGAGCGGAAGCGCCACGATGTACACCTCGCCCCGCTGCTCAACCTTCGCGTAGTCCAGCTCGCGGTTCACGGCCAACGCCACGTTCGCCGGCAGCGTCCACGGCGTTGTCGTCCAGGCGAGGAACAGCTCGCCGCTCGTCTTGCTTCTGAATTTGACCGTAGCGCTCAGGTCCTTCACATCCTCATACCCTTGCGCCACCTCATGCGAGCTGAGCGTCGTCTGACAGTCGGGACAATAGGGGCTGACACGATGGCCGCGATACAGCAAGCCTTTGCCGTGAATGGTCGACAGCAGGTGCCAGACGCTCTCGATATACTCGTTGGTCAACGTGACATACGGATGCTCCATATCGGTCCAATACCCGATCGCTTCGGTCAGCTCGCGCCACTGCTTCTCATACTCGAACACGCTGCTGCGGCATTGCTCGACAAACTTGGCGACGCCATATTGCTCAATCTCCTGCTTGCCGGAAATGCCCAACTGCTTCTCCACGCCCAGCTCGACTGGCAATCCATGCGTATCCCACCCGGCCTTGCGCACGACGCGATACCCCGACATCGTCTTGTAGCGCCCGATAAAATCCTTGATCACCCGGCCCAGCACATGCCCGATATGCGGCTTGCCGTTCGCCGTCGGCGGACCTTCGTAAAATACATAATTCGGACGGCCCTCCCGCTTTTCCATAGACCGGCGGAACGGTTCACGCTCCTGCCATTGCGCCAGCACCCGCAGCTCGCGGGCTCTTGCCGTCTCCTTCACATCGACCTGATTCATGCGGAATCACCCTTTCTTTATTCTCATTTGTTCGTCCAAGCCTGGGCTAAAAAACAAAAAAATCCCGTCCCGTAAGGGACGAGATTGACTCTCGCGCTACCACCCTTGTTCCGCAACCACCATGACCTGCATGCTCGCTGCGACACTCGTACTGCGTACCATCATACGCGTCCCTTGTAACGGCGGGACCCCGGGTCAGCTTACTGGCTTGCTTCAGCTTTCCTTCTCGGAGAGGATATTCGGCTAATGCTTGAACGTTGGCTTTCAGCGCAGGGCCAACTCTCTGGGGGACAAGGGGATTAGCTTACTTGTTCTCGTCAATGAATTTGTTTGGATCAATTGGATTATGTTAGTTGTACACCGTTTCGACTGAAATGTCAACAGGCAGCAGACGCCTGTCTTTCTTTCCAGCCCCATGCCCCTCCCCGCAGCCGCAGAATGCTTTGTTCCGCTTATGCGATTGCCTTCAACACTTGTTTCGCTTGTGCAGCCTCCGCTGTTATTTCCGCTATCCGGCGAATCCCGCCAGTGCTACAATGAAACCCAGGATGCTCAGTTTACGAAAGGAGCCGCTCCCATGAACCTGTTTATTATGGCAGCACTGACGCTAACCGTCGCATTAAGCGACCCGACGCCTGACAGGCACTTTACAATTCAAGGCCCGTCTATGCAGCCTACGCTGGCCGCTGAAGCTCGCGTCACGGTAGACCCCGATTATTACAACGAGCACCCGTTTACCCGGGGCGACTTGATCGTCTTCAGCGTGCCGGGCGGACAAACGTATGTGAAACGTGTCATTGGCTTTCCTGGAGATACCATTGCCATCCGCAACGACGAGCTGTACGTGAATACCATCGTTCGTGAAGAGCCGTACATCCAAGCCGAGGCTGCCCGATCGACTGGAGAAGGATCGCGCATTCAGTTCGATTTCGCCGAGCATATCGTGGCGGAGGATGCACTTTTTGTGCTCGGAGATAACCGTATGAACAGCATGGACAGCCGTATGCTCGGAGATATTCCGATTCGTTCGATTATCGGCAAAATTACGCTTGTCCGGCCTGCTCCTTCATCCGGAAGCGGGGCAACGACTCGCTAAGCGTCCGGGACAAACGCTCCGGCTTGCCTAAAAGACTGCGCATGCTGCTTTGGTGGCAGGCACAGTCTTCCAGACAAAGGCGCTACCCCTGTACATCAGTTGTCCTAAGTACGCTGCTGTTCAAGAGCTTCTTTCGACTCATCCGGCAAACGATGCAGGTCTTATTGTGGAGCAAGCTTCGACAAAAATGTTCCATGTGGAACAATTTCCACAGTTTTATTCGATAATCAGACAGCAGCAGACGTAATTTTATCACAGCCTTCGATCCATTCATGCGCGACCTGACACGCCCCGACAGCAGCTACAGACCCAAACAACTGGGCCTGGGCCGCCACCGTAAGCTTGAGCCTGTGTTTTTCTGTCGTCTAATCCTCACTCGGCCTTGAAGCTCGCTTGCTCTGCCGCGCCTTCACATGCTTTAGCTGTGCAACGATGATGACGCTAATAATGATCAGCAGAAACCACGAGCTAATCTTACTAAAGCTAACGAGCTGCCAGGCTTGGTGCTGGTCAGGATATTTCCATGCCCCCAAAAATGTAGCAATATTTTCAGCTAACCATATGAAAAAACCTACAATCAGAAAAGCGAGTGTTAAGGGCATGCGATAAGTTACCGTCCGTACCCGATAGATGATCCATGTTTTCCAAAATACCATGCATACAAGCGCCGTCAGCCACCACCGAAAATCCGGAATGAAATGATGTGTAAAAAAATTCAGATAGATGGCTCCGCCCAGCATCCCTGCGGAAACAAGACCCGGCCAGCCCGTCATGTCCATCCTCAGTCTGCGCCAGATTTGACACATAAAGCTTGCTACACTTGCATACATAAACCCGCTATACAGCGGTACGCCGAACAGCTTCGTAAACCCAGGCTCCGGGTATGACCATGATCCCATCCTTACCTTATACATTTCCAGCATCAAACCTATAACGTGAAAAACACAAATCACCTTAATTTCGTCGCGTGTTTCGAGTCCGCTGCGGTACATCAAGTATTGTACGGCAAGCAGGATAAGCAAAATGGCGTCATAACGGTAAATAAGCGGTACCTCGAACACTCTGGAAATAGCTAAAGTTCCAAAAATCGCAACGGGGAATATACAGCTCATCGCCTGATGATAACCGAAATGCAGCAGCTGAAGTAAACGATTCACAATATGTATCCCCTCCCTGCCTTGGCATCAAAATCGCTAGCCAACTTAAATCAATCCAACAAACCTGGGCGCTTTTACTCATCATACAGGTGTTCTGCATGCGGAAAAAGAGAAAATAAATCCGATTTTTTGCTTATTTTCAAATCGAAAAAGCCGGCCACAAGGCCAGCTCGAATCAAACGATGGAAACAGACAGCAAAAAAGCGCAGGTTCAGGCTTCTCGGCCCAAAACCAGCGCTTTAATGATAAAGCTGATATAAATACGTTCATTTCAGCAGTTCTTCTTAAAAGAACGCCTCCAGCCGCTTCTGAATCTCCTCGTTGGTGCCGCCGACAACCTGCTGGAATTGCGGCTTGTCGAACAGCGCCTGAATCGGCTCGGGGTACGTCTGGCTGATCTCGCGCAGCCGGATCGCTTCGTCGAATTTGGCCGGATGGGCGGTGGACAACACGACGACCGATTCTCCTTCGCCGGACAGCTGATCCGCAGCCGCCGCTCCGCAAGCGGTATGCGGATCAAGCAAATATTGATGCTTCGTGTAGCAGCCGCTGATTGCATCCAGACATTCCTCGTTGCCGACGCTATGAGCAGCAAAGTCTGCCTGCACCTGCTTGAGCGTCTCGCCTTCGATCACAATGCGTCCCTCAGCCTTGAACTGCGCCATCAGCGCGGTGACCTGCTCCGCATTTTCACCGTACAGGTAGAACAAGTAGCGCTCGAAATTGCTCGCCACCTGGATATCCATCGACGGGCTGTACGTTCCCTTGAACGCGCCCGGCTCATAAACACCCTCCTGCACGAAACGGGCCAGAATATTGTTTTCGTTGGTCGCCAGCATCAGCTGGTGGATTGGCAAGCCCATCTTTTTAGCGAGATAACCGGCGAAAATATCGCCGAAATTACCGGTCGGCACGCTAAAGCTCAGCTTATCCGCCTGACCTTTGCTCGCCAGCTGCAGGTAAGCGTAGAAGTAATACACCGTCTGCGCCAAAATGCGGGCAATATTAATCGAGTTGATCGCACGCAGATGATACTTGTGCTTAAACTCGACGTCCGCAAACAATTCCTTGATGATGCGCTGGCAGTCGTCGAAGGTGCCTTCGACCGCAAGATTAAGCACGTTGGCGTCATCCACCGTCGTCATCTGCAGCTCCTGCACCTTGCTCACCTTCTGGTGCGGATGAAGGATGCAGATGCGAATGCCGTCCTTGCCGCGCACGCCTTCAATCGCCGACGCTCCGGTATCGCCGGACGTTGCGCCCAAAATATGAATAATCGAATTCGTTTTGCGGGACACGTAGCCGTACAGGTTGCCCAGAAATTGCAGCGCTACATCCTTGAACGCAAAGGTCGGCCCGTGGAACAGCTCCAGCACATAACGGTTGCCGTCCAGCTGGCGCACCGGCGTCACTTCTTCATGCCGGAAGGTCGCATAGCTGTCATCGACAAGCTGCTTCAGATCCTCACGCGGAATTTCATCGTTCACGAACAAAGAGAAAATTTCCAGCGCCAGCTCCGTGTACGTCAGCTTCTGCCATTGCTGCAGCGTTTCCGCCGAAATCTGCGGCAGACGCTCCGGCACCAGCAAGCCGCCATCATCGGCCAATCCCATCAGAATAGCGTCGATAAAGCCGATAGGGGAAACTTGTCCCCGTGTACTGATATAGTTCATATATACGCTCCTCGTCAGAGTTAAATTTTATAGACGCCGCTGGCGTCCAGGGGCGACCTCGGCTTGCTTGCGGCCAAAAGTAAATACCCGCACCGCGGGGCTCAGCTTCACTTCTAACAGATGCGCAAGGACCAGCGTTGCAACGAGTCCCATAATCGCGCCGGCTACAGACAAGGGCACAACCCACCAGTCCGGCGCCTGAGCAAAGAAAGGAATAAAAGCAACGGCCAAAATCGGCGGCGCATTCCAATGAAACTTGCGAATCAGTCCGGTTACAAGCAGCATGGTGATAAATAGTGAAATGACGCCGGGATACATCATCACCGCAACCGATCCGATCAGGGAAGCGAGCACGGCGCCCATCGCCACCTTGCCGATTTGCTTAGGCAGCAGCGGGCATGACACAAACAAAAGACTGAAGGCGCCTAACGTCGGGAAAAACAACATATGCAACTCAGGAACATGCAAGGACAGCCAGTAAATCAGCATGATATACAAGCCCAAGGCGACAATCTTCGTATTCATTGAACAAAAAGCCTTCTCTCAACTGTAATCATCCCTTCCGGGATGTATAACCCCTTCATTTTACCCCCCTCTTCCTATACCGTCAAGGGATGATGTCCATATCCTTCCATATCCTAAGGTCCGAAAAGTCCGGGCCCAGGGGCCAGCCGCGACGCTGGATGACGCTTCATGTCGTCAGCGGGCAGCAAAAAGCCTGCTCCGGGAACGGAGCAGGCAGGTAGAACCAGCGGCACTAGTAGAACGTTTCGTAAATTCACTTGTTCGAACCATCGCTTAGATAGGTCGTTTTACATGTCAGACACCGCATCCGAACTTTTGAAACGATCTTCTAGCTAACCTGTACTTCGCTCCGCACTGATGTAAGACCGCTGGAGCCTTCGGTTTCCTTCACCGCCGCAAACGGCACGACGGCGCGCATTCAGTCCATCTGCTCAAGCCGCTTGCGCGGCAGCAGGCTCGGAGGCCGGCGCGCTGCGGCGGCTCATCAGAAACAGCGTGGACCAGATCAGCACAAAGCCTGTCAGCTGCCCCCAGGTCAGCGCCTGATCAAACGCCAGCCAGTTGACCAGCACCCCGACAGCCGGGAAGGACAGCTCGGCGATCGTCGCGTACACCGCCTTCGTCGAGGACAGTCCTTTGTAGTACAGCAGCATGCTGATCAAGCCTGGGAAAAAAGCCTGAAACAGCAGGTTGACCGCCAGCAGCGTCATGGCCCCGCCGGTTCCCGCCGCCTGCCACGAATCGCCGGCTGCAAACAGGACAACGGAAAGCAGCGGAATCGCGACCAGAAAGCGCAGCGAAGTGACCAGATGGAAGTTCAGCTGCTTTTGCAGCAAATATTTACCCATGACGGTCGAGCCGCCCCACAGCACCGCGGCCAAAATCGAAAACAGGCAGCTCAGCGTCGCCAGGTCGTGCAAACCCAAGGACGGTGCGCCAAAGCCAAACGTCAGCAAATACGTACCGAGCAGCGCAAGTCCGACATATCCGAAAAAGCGGGCGGGCAGCGCTTCCTTCAGCAGCAGTCGGGCAAGCACAATCGCAAACAACGGCTGCAGCTTCTGCAGCAGCAGCACCGCGTTGGCATTGCCGTAAGCGAATGCCGACGTAAACAGCATCGTGGCGATGGCGGAGCCGCCCCACGAGATAAACAATAGCGCTCCGATCACGCCGAGCGTCAGCTTGCCCGTCAGCGTGTGACGATACTTGATAAATACCGGGAGCGCGTAAAAAGCAAGCAGCACATGCTCGATAAATACAATTTGCGCAGAGGTAAAGCTTTTCAACAGCAAAATGCGGAACAACGGATCGAGACCCCACAAAATCGCGCCAAGCGCAACGTACCAGATGCCCCGGCTCTCACGGGCGATGGTCGATTTCCAGGCAAAGCTCTTGCGTTCAGTGACAGAACCAGCTGTGTGCTCCAATTCAAAAACCTCCTGAGGAATGTTTTGAATTGAACCTTCTGAAAAGAGACAAAGCCCCCGCTGATGATCCAACGGGGGCAACGCCAAACAAACCTGTCGCTCAAAGCATTCGACAGTTGTTTTTCACCTTCTCTCATCCGGACTATACCGTCGGCCTTGGAATTGCACCAAGTCAGTCCCGGCCGAAGGCCGGGAGTCGCGGGCTGCGATACACGAACGTATCATCACCGCCGGTAGGGAATTTCACCCTGCCCCGAAGGTTCAACTTCTTGTAATGTGAATCTTAGCACAAGCAGCGGGAGGCTGACAATAGCTACTTTCTGAAAATTTCAGAAAATCGCGTAATCGGGCAAAAAACCGCGCTTATAAGACTTATAGGCCTAAGGAAATAGGTATTAGGTCGGTCTTGGCGGCTCTAGTCCAGGCAGCCACTTTCCAGTAAAATATAGGGTATCACCCTATCCCTGTCCATTATTATTGAAACGGAGGGTTGCTCAACCTATGCTGGAAGATCAGAATTCGCCTCGTTTAACAGAAGATACTCCTCCTTCCCACGTCATCCGAGAGCAACTCATGGATCACACGGATTGGGATCAGAGCCCCCTCGGACCGAGGGAAAGCTGGCCCCCCAGCCTGATCGCAGCACTTGATTTATGTCTCGGCCACCCGCTTCCTACGGTTCTCCTGTGGGGCAAGCAGCGGACAATCCTCTATAATGAAGCGTTTATTCCGTTCTTGCACCCTCTGAAGCATCCTGAGTCGCTGGGGCAACGAATGGCCGCCTGCCAATTCCCACTCCGGGATCAGCTTGAACCGATATTCGATGACGTGCTGACTTCAGGCACAGGCATCATTCAGGAGGATCGGCAAATCTGGCTGAACCGCCTCGGCTTTCTGGAGGAATGCTATTTCACCTTTACGTATAATCCGCTTTACGACGAAAACCGTCGGCCCTCCGGTCTGATCGGCACCGCCATCGAAACGACGCAACGCGTGCTCGGCGAGCGGCGCTTCACCCTGCTCCGCCGCCTCGCGGCTTGTGTCGGCGGCGGCCGCGCCAGCCCGGCCCATACTTGCGCCAGCCTGATGCAGGTGCTCGGCCGGCAGCCGCAGGATATCGCGTTTGCCCAGCTTTATCTTGTCGATTTCCATTCCGGGACGGCCCATCGGGCCGGACATACCGGGACCGGGCAGGCCGCAGCCTTGCTGCCGGAGCAGCTCAGCTTATCCTTGCCTGTCGAGCAGGACCGCTGGGGAATCGTCCGCACCGTCCGCTCCCGGCAAGCGACCGTCTTGCGTGATCTGGATGTTCGTTATACCGAACAGCTTGCAGCCGATGGCGCAGAGCCGCCGCAAACGGCCGTCGTGCTGCCGCTGCCCGATGCTGCTACCGCCGAAGCCGCGGCTGTGCTGATCGTAGGCGTCAGCCCGAGGCTTGCCTTCGATGCCGATTACGCCAGCTTCTGCGAATTGCTGGCCAGTCATTGCGCCGCCGCATTCGCGATCAGCTCCGCGCGATCCCAAGCAGCGCCGCTTGAGCTGGAACAGCAGCGGACCAGAGAGGCGGCGCACAGCAAGCAGCTGGTGAACGAGCAGTCGCGTTCCGGGTTGACTGCGAGCCTGACCCGGCCTGCGGAAGGGAATGGCCAAGCCATGCCTTCCGACGCCGATCTTCAAGCTTTAAGTAAGCGCATCCAACTGCCCGAAACATGTCACGAACTCAGGGAATGGTTTTGCCGGACTTTTCATAATCATGTCTGTATGATCGCGATCAGCCAGCTGTCCACCGGCACTTATCTTGATGTTAACGAAATGTTTGCGCGTGCCCTCGGTCTGCCGCGTGAGCAAATTATCGGCCGCACCAGCCTGGAGCTAGGACTGTGTATCAAGGAAAAGTCTGTCCCCCCGCTAACAAGCTTGAAGGGTCGCGAGGTAACCTATACGAACCAGAGGGGAGAAGAACGGTTCGCACTGCTATCCACGGAGCTGATGGTCATCGGGCGGCAAAGCTGCCGCTTATGCATCATGATTGATATCACGGATAAAAAGCGGCTCGATACCCATCTGCACCGGCTCGACAAAATGAATCTGGTCGGCCAGATGGCTGCCAGCATCGGCCATGAAATTCGCAACCCAATGACAACGGTACGCGGTTACCTGCAATGGATGCTCGGCCGTCCGGATTTCAGCTCCTACCGGATGCAGTTCAAGCTCATGATCGACGAGATGGATCGGGGCAATCAGATCATTACCCAATTTTTATCGTTGGCCAACAATAAGTCGTTTGCGCCGGCCCCCTGCCGGTTGGATGAACTGGCGCGAACCATGATGCCGTTCATCCGTTCGAAGGCCAACCTCTCCCGGCTTCATGTCGAGTTCGATCTGGCGCCGACACCGCTGCTGCTGCTGGACAGCAGCGAAGTGAAGCAGCTGATGCTGAATCTCGTCCATAACGGGTATGAGGCGATGCAGGCCGGACAAACGCTGCGGGTGCAAACGTATGCCGTACCGTCCGGCATCGTGCTGGAAATCGCAGATGAAGGGTGCGGCATCGACAGCAGCCTGCTGGAGAAGCTGGGGACGCCGTTTTTGACAACCAAGGAAGCCAGCACCGGGCTGGGGCTGCCGATCTGCTACAGCATTGCCCATCGGCATCATGCGTCGCTTGATGTACTCGCCCGCGAAGGCGGCGGGACCGTCGTCCGCGTCACCTTTCCCCTGCATGCCTGAGGTTGCGGGTAGGCTGTGACAATCCTCACACCGTAAATTCAACCGACGCGTTACAATGAGCTTAATTCATTCGAGCACGAGAGCGAAACGGCTCAACTATTTTTAAGGGAGGCGCATTACAATGGCAAACAAAGAAATTATTATCCCGGAAAACCCTGTCTCGAACTTTTTATTCAACAGCACGCGAGCGGGTCTGATCTGGCTGCTGGTCCGGTTGTATGTTGGGTATTCGTGGATTACAGCAGGCTGGAAAAAGGTAACCAGCCCGGCTTGGACCGGAGATCAGGCAGGCACCGCGCTGCAAGGCTTTGTAAAAGGCGCTTTGGCGAAAGCTGAGGCAGGTAAAGATGTAACCGGCTGGTATGCGAATTTTCTGGAAGGCTTCGTGATGCCTAATGCGAAGGTATTCGGCTTTGCTGTAGCCTTCGGCGAGCTGCTGGTCGGACTTGGCCTGATCCTCGGCCTCCTGACCGGAATCGCGGCCTTCTTTGGCGGCGTGATGAACGTCAGCTTCCTGTTTGCAGGTACGCTGAGCACGAACCCGATTTTGTTTATTTTGGCTACCTGGCTGGTGCTTGCCTGGAAAAATGCAGGCTGGTACGGGATCGACCGCTGGGCGCTGCCGTTCCTCGGCACACCATGGAGCCGCAAAGGCATCGGCAACAACGCGGCCCAGACGACCAAATACTGATCCGCAGCACGGGCCGTCAAGACGGCGCAAGCTGCATGAACGTACATCTGTTAGTTAGGTAAAACAAACAAGCACCGGAACCGCCCATCGGCGACTCTGGCGCTTGTTTGTTTTACAGCATTTCTCCGCGGCTAGGCGCCGAATCTGCGGCGGTAACCGCATTTGCGGCACAGCTCTTCGACAATCTCCCGGCGGGAGAAGCCGTCATACATCCGGACAGCGCGTTCGCCTTCGATAATGTCTGAAAACGATTGCTGGTGAATGTTGCCCAGGTTAATGACGCCTTCCCCATCCAGACAGCAGGGGATCACCGTGCCATCAACCAGAACACCAGCCTGATTACGCAATCCGTGGCAGAAGCCCTTGCCTTCATCCTCGTCTTCCTTCAAGTCCGGCCACTTGAACTCATGGTCCTGGTTCAGGTAAATTTGCTTGGTCAGCTTCACGCCGCCGCCTCGTTTGAACTTCTCCTCGATTTTGTAATCCAGCTCGAATTCCCGCTCAATCATCTCCAGGATGTCCCGATTGCGCTGACGTTCTTCGTTTTTCACATTATCCTCAGTCAAGTTCCACAGCCGCAGCGAAACAAGCATGTCGGAGTGGGCCACCGCTTCCTTGGCAAACGACAGCACCATCGACACGTAGCCTTCCTTGTCCACCGAGCCCTCATGTCCGTCGAAGCTGTGCAGCGAGAAGTTCATTTGCCGCAAAGCGGGCTTGTGGAGCAGCTTATGCTTAACCTTGTGCAGCAGCGTGCCGTTGCTTGTAATATTGACCTTGAAGCCGCGCTCGTGACTCAGATCCAGCAGCTGGTCGATTTTCGGATGCAGCAGCGGCTCGCCCTTCACGTGCAGGTAGATGGAGTCTGTGTGCGGCTTGATTTGCTCCAATATGTTCGTGAAGGCGTCCAGCTGAATAAAGCTCGCCTGCCGCTTCGTCTGCGGACAGAACGAGCAGGCCAGGTTGCAGACGCTCGTAATTTCGATATAAAACTTCTTGAATTTCTTCATGGTCACAGGCTCCGTCCCGGATGTTCTTGGCTCGTACCCTCTATCGTAGCATACAACCCGCGGTTACGCTATGTGTGACGCAGCGGCGACAAGCCCCTCTGCTCAGGCATGAACCCGCTCGCGCACAGGCGCTGCCTCCTCAACGAAGATCCGCTGCGCAGGGTAAGCGAGCCGGATGCCTTCTTCCTCCAGGATGCGCATCACGGTCAAATTCAGCTCTTGACGTACCGTCAAATATTCCACCCAGATCGTCGTCTTCGTAAAAAAGTAAAAGAAGATGCCCAGGCTGCTTTCGTTAAATTCATTAAACTTGACGATAATCATCTTCGGGTCAATTCCCTCATGCGCCTTCAGCATCACGTCAATCCGCTCAATCGCTGCCGCCAGCCGCTCCCGGTCTGAATCCAGCGCGACACCAAGCGAAAAGGAAATGCGCCGCTTGCCCATCCGGCTCCAATTCGTAATCGGCTGCGCGGCCAGCGTCGCGTTGGGCACCGTAACCACCGAATCGGCGAACGTGCGGATTTGCGTGCTGCGGAACGTAATATCCTCCACGAACCCTTCCACGCTCGGCGTCAAAATCCAGTCGTTTTTGGCAAACGGCTTTTCCAAAATAATGACGATCCCGCCGATAATGTTGCCCAGCGTGTCCTTGGCCGCCAGCGCGATGGCGAGACTGCCCAGCCCCATCCCGGCTACGAGGCCGTTAATGCTGAAGCCCCACTCCGCCGCAACCAGCGTCACGCTGATTAACAGGACCACGAAGCGCAGCACGCGCGACAAAAACGGCAGCAGCATGCTCGAATCGTCCAGACCGAGCCGCTTGCTGAAGCCCTCCAGCAGCAGCAGCGACGATGACGCCGAGATGTTGTACAGCCCCCAGCCGACCAGCCCGATTCCCGCGCTGCGAAACAGCTTATCCACCGCCAGACGATGCTCCCAGTCCGCCGGCATCAAGTACGAAGCGGCCCAGTACGCGCCCACAACCACAAACAGCAGCCGCATCGGCTTCTCCAGCGCCTCCAGCCAGAACAGCTTGCTTTGGGAGCCCTTGAGCTTCCGCGATAAAAACGCAACCAGATACCGCGTAAACAGCTTGCGGCACACCAGAAACAGCGCCAAAATCCCCAGCGCAATCCCAATGTCCTTCCATCTGATTTGCTCGGCCAGGTGCATCCCCCACTCCGTCACTGACACCATGCATCCCTCCGGATCTGTCAAATAAAGGTCTATTATACCATGAACAACTGCCCCGTTTCACACAAAAAAACCTGCCCAAACCGATACGCGCACGCAGCGTACCGATTTACAGCAGGGAATTTAGATGACTTCGTTCAGATGAAAAGCTTCGACTCGAAGCACTTACGATGAAGCTGCATCCGTGTTTTCCGGCAGCTTTGCTTACGCTTATTGAGCTTCCGCTACGACCGAAAAGCGCTCATTCAGATGGTTAGCCTGCTCGATTTCATCTACGACAGCAATCGCATAGTCGGCATAGCTGATATAGCTTTTGCCCTGGGCGTTGAAGATCGGATGGTTGCCGCCCTTCTGGTAAGCGCCGGTTCGCGGACCCGCCGGGTCAAAAAACATGGCCGGACTAAGGAACGTCCACTTGAGGCCGCTCGCTGCGCGCAGGTCGTTCAGGTTTTTGCCCTGGTTGGAGGCCGTTGGGTAATACTCCTTAGGGAATTGCTCGGTATCATACAGACGGGTTGTTCCGGCTTCATCCGCATATAGGCTGCCCGCTCCGCCAACAACGAACAATCTCGTCTCAGGCGCTCCCTGAGCAGCCGCGATCAGCACCTTGCCCGCGTCCACATGCAGATGCTCCTGGCCGTGCGGCGCGCCGAACGCATTAACGACAACATCGAACGCCTGGAAGTCTTGGGCCGTAAGCTGGAAAATATCCTTCTCAATAACCGCCGCACCCGCCAGATCAACCTTGGAGGCGTCCCGGACAATTGCCGTCACCTCATGCCCCCGGCTCAATGCTTCTTTGCCGATCGTATTGCCAGCCTTACCGCTTGCTCCAATAATCGCAATTTTCATGTTCCTTACCGTCCTTTTCATGTAAATGAAACGCTCTAACTAGTAACCAGTTTAGTTACAGGATGGAGTTTTGTCAAGACTTAGTTTATACACTTTAGCCTAATGCCATGTACGGCTTCGTCTCTGCCTCTGTACAGCCGCTGCACGGCAGCAGCCTGCGCATGCCTGCCTTGGCCGTAGCTGCCTAGAAGTCTGATGCCTTCCGCCTCCTACGCACAGCGGCTGCGACGGCAGCAAAAACACCGCTCCTGCAACCAGGAACGGTGTCTCATAGCCCGCGGGCGACACGCGCCTGCCGTCCCAATCTGACGACAGGCGGCGCTTAAACGGTTAAATAGCCGCAACCAGTACCAGCGCCCAGCCAACCAGGAACGCTACGCCGCCCAGCGGCGTGACCGGGCCAAACTTCCGGTTGCCTGTTATGCTGAGCATGTACAGGCTGCCCGAAAACAGCAGCACACCCGCCAGCAGCAGCCAGCCAGCCGTCATCATCAGTGAAGAAGCCGGAAACCTGTCCGCGAGCAGCCCAAGCAGGAGCAGGCCAAGTCCGTGCGCGAGATGATACTGCACCGCAGTTTCGTACACCTTCATTTTATCCGGCGACAGCTTGGCCTTCAGCGCATGCGCTCCGAAAGCTCCGAGCGCGACGGCCGTAAACATCAACAAACTGCCAAGTACAACAAAGGTTTGCATGCCAGAGCCTCCACCCCAATACGGAATTAATCTGTCTCCAGCATACCATGAGCCGGTTCACCCCGACAACGAACAGCCAAGCCAGCCTTGCATCCAATCAGCAGCCGCGCCGCATGTCGGAACAGCTCTAGAGCACTCTTTTGACATAAGGAATCAGCCGGATGCAGCCCGCCGCAGCCACGCACACGATAATCGAGAGGATGGAGACGGCCGCCCACTTGATGCCAGCAGGCCAGTAAACCTCCTGTAACGCCAGCGTCCAGCCTACGACCACTGCGGGGTGAATGATATACATAGCGTAAGCCTGCTCCGCCAGCCAGGAAGACCACGCTCGTACCTGATTGCAGTGCCTGCGAAACCAGACTAACAGCAGCAGCACGATGCCTATACAAACAAACGGTTCCCACATCGCATACAGAAAGGCTTGAATGTTCCAACCGCCTGCAAAGGCAACCTCCCCCTCCAGCGCTCCAGTCAAAATTAGCCCTACCGGCAGCGCGGGGATCGTACCCAATGCAACCCATGCCCATGTTCGCTGCAGCTTGGACGGAATCGTATCCAGCCAGCCATGCCGCCGGGCCAGCAAGCCCGCTATAAACAGCAGGATGTAGGATGGAAAATAGCCAAGCTGCAGCTCCAGCGGCCCTTCGCCGGTAGGATAGACGAGCCGGACGAGAAACGCCGCGCAGCCTAACAAGAGAGCAATCGCAACAAGCAGCTTGCCCGTGGGAAATGCCAGCGGCTGACGCATCCCGCGTCGGTCCCCTGCAAGTAACCTTACGAGAGCATAAAGCAGCGCGAGATAAATAGACGCCTCCAGAAACCAGGCTGGTCCAAAAAACGTCGTTCGGAAGCTCCATACATACGTTTCATAAAACTGCGCCACCGTCAGCTGCTCCCGGGCTTGGGCGAACCATACGGTCAGCGGTCCGATCCCGAAATAATAAACAAGCAGCGGAATTCCCAACCGCAACAGCCTATCCTGAAGAAATCTGAACGCACCCTTGCGGTCATAGGCCGAGGGTGTGAAATAAGCCGAGATGAAAAAAAACAAGCCCATAAAAAATGACTGGCACACTGCCGTAAAAATCGTCAGCAGCACGGCTGTGCCTGTCAGCTGGCTTTTGTCGACCCCGTCCAAAATCCAGGAGCCTGCTGCCCCGTAAGCAATCGACGTGTGGAACACGATCACTAATAAAGTTAAAAAGACCCGAAGGTGGTCAAGATAGGCCAAGCGCGGCTTGACAGTCAATGATATCGCTTCTCCTTTGTTTGCCAGCTTGGCAGCTTCTTACTTCGTTATATTCTACAGCATTCCGCAATTTCCTTGGACTGGAGGCAGTCCCAAGTACCCTCGCCCCTCCCGCACCAGTATCGTCGATGAGGCCTGATCGTTTGTCAGCCGGGCCAAAAATCCACTCGGGATGCGCTCGCAATTGTAGGCCGTTCTTCTCCTCGAACCGTTTATTTCCCCCATAGCTCCCTCCAAGCAGCAAATATGCGCTCCAAACGCTCCGGCTCCTTTGTTCGACATTAAGCACGCGATCATCTATCTAAATCTAGTAAATTTGTATAATATACGATAGTCCTTCACTTTTTGTACAACAGAGTATACGTTTTGCTTCATTGTGTCTTGCAGCTATGCTGACCGTCGGCGCTACGCTGCCGGCCCATGCCGCGGAGGAATTTCTTCACCTGGCGCCATCGGTTAAAACCGCCTCCACCTCTTTATTAGCAGGCCATAAAGTACGAGTGCTGTACCTGCAGGTCGGCTCTAAACGAAAAGCGCTGCCAACGCTGCAGCTTTGGTTTTGGCATAAGCCGTAGCGCCGGCCGCGATGTCCACCCCAACAAAGAGCGCGCCCAGTTGGGCCAGCGCTCTTTGTTTTCTTCGTCACTGCTCGCAGCTCCCGGCGCGCGGCGCGGCGATACGTGATGGCAGTCAACCACGCGCCGCAAGGCTTTGGCTTCACCGCTACCGATCCCGATTCACCAGCGCATGCAATAAATGCTTCAAAAAAGCGGCCCGGCGCGGCAGCCGTTTCAGCGTTTCGATCCCGAGACAATAGTGCTCCCACATCGCCTTTTGCGCGCCATCCTGGCCCAGAACCGTCACGAAAGTTGAGTTTTGGTTGTCCACATCCTGACCGACGGGTTTCCCCAGCAAGCCCGCGTCCCCTTGCGCATCCAGTAAATCATCCTTGATCTGAAAAGCGATCCCCGCGTGGTACGCAAATGTTTTCAACACGGCGATTTCCTGCTCCGGCGCTTGGGCGAGAATAGCAGGCATCACCAGGGCAGCTTCGAACACGATCCCCGTTTTGTAGAAGCAAATCGCATTCAACTGCGCAAGCGTCAACGCCTTGCCTCTGGAGCCCAAATCCGTGGCCTGCCCCACACACAGCTCCTCCGCTGTCTGCGCGGAATAGCGCATTAAAGCCAGCACCGTCCGGGCAGCAAAGGGCTGCAGCGACGCCTGCTCCTGAATCGCCTTTTGAATCAGAAATAGGCCCGTTAATTCAGCCGTGGCGCTGTTATGCACCTGATGCAGCGTAGGACGCCCTCTGCGGATCGCCGCGTTGTCCTGGGACGGCAAATCATCGAAGATCAGAGAGGACGTATGCATATACTCCAATGACCGCATCAAAGGAATGATGGAGTCCGGGCTTAGCCCGTATTCCCGCACCCCCATGACCCAGGTCACGATCGGACGCAGACGTTTCCCGTCCCCTTCAAGGCTATAGTTGGCCGCATCAATCAGCGACGCCTTCATGGCCGGAATGTCGTCCGGCTTGACAAGGCTCAGCGTATCGTTGATTTGCTGGCGGACCGTGCGGATCGTTTCAAGAAACGCTTCTTTTTCCTGCCGGTTTCTCTTGAGCATAATAACCAGTTGATCCCTGAGCAGCTTATCGAAAAAATCGACATCCTCCGCGTTCTGCACCATCTGCTGGACAAGTCGATTAAACACCTGATTTCCGGCGGCAAACAGGTCCATCAACCGGTTGTACGATTCAGTGCCGATCCGGGCTTTACAGCGCTTGAGACCATTGATGGCCCGATCCAGAATGACCTCGCGAGCTTTCGCATCCGCTTGGTATACGTCATGAATCAGATGGGCAATCACCGCCCAATACAATTCATAGGGATTAATCAGGTCCGGCCGCCGGTCGCGGTACTGCAAATAATAGGTGTACGGGGTCACGGCGCCATCCCGGCGGTCATCCCACAGATCAGCGAAGTCATCAGCCAGCTGGTTGTAAATGCCGTAGAAGAAGGTGCGCTGCTCAAAGCCTTCATCCGCAGCTCCATCCAGCACGGATCGGGCGATCAGCCGGGAAGACGCCGACTTTAAAATCACCGGCATGTACAGCTCTGCGTTTGTGTAGGCGGCGTTGGACAGCTGCTTGGCGCGGTCCAGCTCCTGAGCATGGAAAAACACATAAGCTTGCTCGAAAAACAAGTGCTGCGTCTCCGGCCGCTGATGGCCCTTGATCGTCTCAAAAGCCTCTCGCAGCTCCGCATGCACGTATGCAATCATCGTCTTATGCGTCCCGTCCCAGTCGCCCAGCTCCGGCACTGAGCCTGTGAGCAGCGCGGTCCGGATCATTCCGGAATAGTGCGCTTTCTCCTGCGCCGTTAACAGCGGCGCATCCAGCAAATCGTCGATGAACGGATACGTCAGCCCGTACGAGTAGCCAAGCCGGATCGCGGCATCAAGCCTTCGCGCGCGTTCCAGAGGCGGACAGCCGTCGTCCATGTCCTCCATCGCATGCAGCACCACGCCTAGTATAATTTTCATCAGCTTGCGCTGGGCGTGCTCGGCATTCATTTCATCCGGAATGTTCGCCGCTACCCGCTTCAGCTTGTCGAGGACCCAGATCACGGCTGTTTCGACGCCTTCCTGCTGCGCCCATCGGTACAGCCCTTCCAGGCTGATCAGCTCCGGCTGGTCGTCGCCCTCGGCCTGGGCGGACTGCAGCAACCGCTGCTTCATATCGGCGGCCAGACGCTTGATACGGGTCTGTGTTGCCGGAGCATCCAGCGCCTGACCCAAGTCGCGCATGTACATATACGAAATGCTGCGGTCCAGATAAGCATCCAGCTTTCCTGTACGCTCCAGCCACTGAATATGGCGAACATCGTCCGCGCCCTTCCTCTTTCGTGCTCGCCTTGTTACAAAAGACAGCCATGCCGGGCCGCGAACATGATTTCGTTTCCATATATGAATATCGTCGGTCAAGGCGCGCATGTACTGCCCACCCATCACTTGCTTATACAGCGACGCAAAGTAGCCGGCAGCCTTCTGCTCGGCCAGCTGATAACAACGCTCGGCATGAACGATTCGTTTTTCATTCATAGGTGTATGCCCTCAACTTCTATGGTTAGTATAGGCGTATGTTTTAACGCAGATGAGGTAGCCATAAGCCGGATCAGACTGACCTGCTTCCGGAAGCAGCTTCGTCCGGTCCATTTCATAGGGATACATACGAAAGAGGATTTTTTAGGTTGCGCATTCGGCAGAAGGGGATCGAGCAGGTTCACGGGCGGGCAGGGAGGATTGAACGCGCCGCCTTGTTGGCTTATAAAAAAAGCTTCGGATTGAAGCTCTTTCGATGATGCTACATTCATGGTGTAGCGGTTGCTTTTCTTGCAATTATCGAATCGTTCAGCTCCGCTGAAAACTTATAAATTGTATAATCTTAAAAAACCTAAAGCTCAACGCCCCTCATCGGGACGGCCGCCAACTTTGAACAACATCAAAATGGGGAGCCATCCCGGTAATGGAACGTTGAGCTTTTGAATGCATTTATGCAGTTTTCGTTAAATGACGCCTTGCGCAATCATGGTGTCGGCTACTTTGATAAAGCCGGCAATATTGGCTCCAACGACGAGATTGCCCGGATGACCGTATTCCTCAGCCGCTTGTACGGAGCTGCGGTAAATATTTTTCATAATCGTGTGCAGCTTGTCATCCACCTCGTGGAAATGCCATGAATATCTCATGCTGTTTTGGGACATTTCGAGCGCCGAAACCGCTACGCCTCCTGCGTTCGCTGCCTTCGCCGGGCCAAAGAGCACGCCTGCTTGCAGGAACACATCAATCGCTTCCAGCGTCGATGGCATGTTTGCGCCCTCGCCCACTGCTTTTACGCCATTTCTGACCAGAATTTTGGCCATCTCTTCGTCAATCTCATTTTGAGTGGCGCTCGGTAACGCGATGTCGCACGGGATCGTCCAGATGCCGTTGCAGCCTTCGAAATAAAGCGCGCCCGGGTGCTCCTTCACATATTCGCTGATCCGCTTTCTATCCTGCTCCTTGAGCCGGCGAACCGTATCCAGATTGATGCCGTCTTTGTCATAGATGTAGCCGTTGGAATCGCTGCATGCTACAACCTTCGCCCCAAACTGCATTGCCTTCTGCATCGAATAAATCGCTACGTTGCCCGAGCCGGAAACGACGACCGTGCTGCCCTCAAAGCTCAAACCCTTGGATTGCAGCATTTCATTCACAAAGTATACGCAGCCATACCCGGTAGCTTCTGTGCGAGCCAAGCTGCCGCCGTAAATAACGCCTTTGCCCGTCAAAACGCCCGCCTCGTAAGCGCCGCGAATTCGTTTATACTGACCGAACATGTACCCGATTTCACGAGCGCCAACGCCGATATCTCCAGCTGGCACGTCAGTGTCTTGACCGATGTATTTATACAGCTCCGTCATGAAGCTTTGGGTAAACCGCATAATTTCGTTGTCCGACTTTCCTTTCGGATCGAAATCGGAGCCCCCTTTACCGCCGCCGATCGGCTGGCCTGTCAGGGAGTTCTTAAACGTCTGCTCAAACCCGAGGAACTTGATAATGCTGGCATTCACAGACGGATGGAACCGCAAGCCGCCCTTGTACGGTCCGATCGCGCTATTAAATTGCACGCGGTAGCCGCGGTTGACATGCGTAACCCCTTGATCGTCCACCCATGGCACGCGGAACGTGATCAGACGCTCCGGCTCCACCAGACGCTCAAGAATACCGTGCTTCATGTACTTCGGATGCTTGGCGAGAACGGGAACCAACGATTCCAAAATTTCCTTGACAGCCTGCTGGAATTCGTGCTCGTGAGGGTTGCGCTTAATAACGGTTTCGTATACGGCTTGTATATATTCCCTTGCAGTAGCTTCACTCTCGACTTGAACGATCACACCCGTAACCACCTTCGAATTTAATGTATTGTAAACGTGATTTACTATTAGTTTTACCTCAGACTTGAGCAGAGAGCAACCACAATTTACATGTCATGTAACATTACTCAATGGGGTTAATCAAGGGACCAGCACGTGTGATTTTTAACTGCGGATTTTGCGAGTCGAAGCAGTCAGGAGAAACCCTGACGCCTTATATTGCAGTGATAAGCACATCTGATGTTAATCTTCAAGCCATGTAGCCAAGCTGATGTGAGGGAGCTTCCATTTCACTGTTTTGGAGGGAAATACGGGTGTTTGGTGCCGTCACCGAGCAGCGCCTCGTATAGTCGACCGCTTATAGATGCAAGCTTGATCAAGCCATCCTCCGCTTCGAGATGAACATTTCTCGTTGTTAGGCATCTTCATGGCTTCGAGAAGCGTAAGCTCCCTCGCCCCTCATTCTGATTGAAGATACGTTCAGCACTTCCCCCAATAGAAGAAGCCATCTCTTTAGTTGAAATTTTTGTGATCATACGCCGAATGTATACAGGTTCTGCATATTCCGATTTCGTCACGCTCAGGAAGATCAGCTCCTGTAAATTCAATACGAGTTCGTTGCTTTCAAATGTCCTCGAAATCCACGCCCGACATTTGGGCCACAAAGCGGAATACGACTTCATCCGGGTTCATTTCAGTGTTTTGATAATAGGTCCGGTAGCCGACAGGTCGTGCAGCCGATTGCTAACATCGGCCAGTTGGGCCAGGCAAAAATCTTGATCGAGAAACGCGAGTTCACGAGCCAGTACAACCCCCAACGTTCCGCGCTGCTGGATCGTCACTTCGAACAGATCCACGTGAGCCATGTACGAGGTGAAGACCTCGTAATCGGTAGACTTGCTTATCACCCTGGCAAGGATCATGATGTCGGATAAAGCTTTATGAATAAGATCGTCGCGCATGTGATCAGCTCCATTTCGATTTTTGGGATACTAATTCTTAGAAGCCCTGACTAATTCGGCCTTGGAGCTAACCAGATCAGGTAAAGTGACTGCGGCAGAATTGGCATTCCAAGTGTTGGCGATTTTGTTGATCAAGGCGCACAGCGTCTTGATCGTATCGCTGACCACTTGTTCATCCGCCGCACCGGAACGATCGTCCATCGCCTTGTAGATTTCGACCATTGCCAACGCTATGCTTGGCAACACTTCTTCCGCGCAGTCCTTCGACTGCTCCGCCAGCAACTCCAATTGCTTGTGGAGCAGTTCTTTCGCTTTTTCTGCCAAAGTGCTAGAGTGATCATTCATTAGTTGCTTTCCTCCCACTATAAAGTAATGTTTTCTCCTGTTTTCTCGTGTATACTCAACATTTCAACTTTGACAGCTTGAG
>NZ_JCAMRT010000069.1:0-2009 GCF_059821225.1 Paenibacillus sp. sg306046 | reverse complement strand
AGATCCACAAGGAGCTGAACGTGGAGCTGCCGCTGCGGGACGTGTTCCGCCACGCTACGGTCGAGGAAATGGCCGAGGCGATCAACCGGACGGATCAGCAGCAGTATATGTCCATTCCGGTGGCTAGGGATCAGGAGTACTATCCTCTATCCTCCACGCAGAAACGGCTGTATATTTTGCACCAGATGGAAGAAGCCGAGCAAAGCTACAACATGCCGGGAGCGATGCTGCTTGAAGGGGCGCTCGACCGGGAACGGTTCGAAGCGGCGTTCCGCGCTCTGGTTGCGCGTCATGAGACGCTGCGCACCGGGTTTGAGCTGGTAGACGGCGAGCCTGTGCAGCGGATACGCCCGCAGGTGGATTTTGCGGTGGAGTATGTGCAGGCCGCCGACGAACGGGAAGCCGACGAGATCGTGCGCGGGTTCATTCGCGCCTTTGATCTTACGGAGCCTCCGCTGCTGCGGATCGGATTGATCGAGCTGGAGCAACACCGCCATATTCTGATGTTCGACATGCACCATATTATCTCGGACGGCGTGTCGATGGAGATTTTGGTGGAGGAGTTTGTCCGCTTGTACGACGGGGAAGAACTGTCGCCTCTGCGCATTCAGTACAAGGACTACGCCGTGTGGCAGCAGTCCGAGTCGCAGAAGGACAGGATGAAGCGGCAGGAGGCGTACTGGCTGGAGCAGTTCAGCGGGGAGCTTCCGGTGCTCGAAATGCCGACGGATTTCGCTCGTCCTGTATTCCGCAGCTTCAAAGGAGACGTGTACGAGTTCGTGATTGACGCGCGGAAGAGTGCGGCCTTGCGGCAGCTTGCTGCTGAATCGGGGGCCACGTTGTATATGGTGCTTCTAGCCCTTTATACCACGCTGCTTCATAAATATTCCGGGCAGGAAGACATCATCGTAGGCTCGCCGATTGCGGGCAGAAGTCACGGCGATTTGGAGCCGCTGATCGGGATGTTTGTCAACACGCTGGCGATTCGCAGCTATCCGGCAGGGGATAAATCCTTCCGCTCCTTCCTGAAGGAAGTCCAAGAAACGACCATGCAGGCCTATGAGCATCAGGATTACCCGTTCGAGGAACTGGTGGAAAACGTACGGGTGTCTCGCGACGTAAGCCGCAATCCGCTCTTTGACACGCTTTTGGTCATGCAAAACGTAGAAGAAGGGGAATTTGCGATCAACGGGCTGCGCCTCGCGCCTTTCGCGAATGAGCGGTCTGTAGCGAAATTTGATCTGACGCTGGAAATCGCAGAGGATGCCGACAAGCTGGTATGCGGCATCGAATACGCGACGGCGTTATACACGAGGGAAACGATGGAACGGTTGGCGAAGCACTTCGACCGGCTGATTGAGGCCGTCATCCAGACCCCGTCGGCGCCGCTTGGAACGCTGGATATGGTGACATTGGAAGAGAGGCTTCAGCTGCTTACCGTATTCAACGATACGGATGCGAATTACCCGAGAGAGAGGACGATTCACGGGTTGTTCGAGGAGCAGGCGGAGCAGCATCCGGATGCGGTCGCGGTCGAATACGAGGACGAGCGGCTGACGTACCGGGAGCTGAACGAGCGGGCGAACCGCCTGGCGCGTACCTNGGGTTGTTCGAGGAGCAGGCAGAGCGGCATCCGGATGCGGTCGCGGTCGAGTATGAGGACGAGCGGCTGACGTACCGGGAGCTGAACGAGCGGGCGAACCGCCTGGCGCGTACCCTGCGGGACCAAGGCGTAGGGGCGGACCGACTGGTGGGCATTATGGCCGAGCGTTCCCCTTCCATGGTGGTCGGGATTCTGGCCATCCTGAAGGCGGGCGGGGCGTATGTGCCGATTGATCCGGACTACCCGGAGGAGCGCATCCGCTACATGCTGGACGATTCGGGAGCCGGGGTGCTGCTGCTGCAGGCGCATTTGCGGGACAAAGCGGCCTTTGCAGGCGTCTGCCTGCTCCTGGATGACGAGAAGAGCTACACCGTGGACAGCGCGAACCTCGTCTCGGTCAACCAGC
>NZ_JCAMRT010000068.1:0-2440 GCF_059821225.1 Paenibacillus sp. sg306046 | reverse complement strand
CAGCAGTGGATCGCCGGTTTGCCCAGCTACATCAAGGCTTATTTGCCGATTTCAAGCTGCGAAAGTTGAGTTATAAACATCAATAATGTCCTGACAGAGTAGCCTTATTTCGTCAGTGTCCTTGCTGTGAATTAACACAGTATTCCGGCAATGGATGAGCAGAATAAAGCCGCGAAAATCAGGGCAGATTGGACGGATTTTGCACATTCTTCCGGCAACTTCCCCTAAAGATTTGCACATTGTCACGGCATTCCGGCAGCGTTTATTTTCCAGAAAAAAACAGCCGGGCTCTGCCAGGCTGCTTCAGGGTCTTGTCATTCCCATTTTGTCCGGGTATACTCCAACTGATTTTATTGTATCGAAATAAGAGGGCTGTCAAAGTTCATTTGGGGGCTAAACAGAGTAAAGCTTTATTCGTAATAGCCGTCCGATTCATTCGGCACTGGGTAGGGATAAAAGAACTACCCTGGGGCTCGTCACCTCAAGGTAGTAGTTGCTATTTATCTTGATCAATATTTGTCAATATTTCTGCACTCGTTATGAATTTAATATTGTCATACTCCCATTTTAAATGCCGGTTAATAGCCCTTGCCACTTCATCCCAAGTAGGACGAATGCAATCCTTCAATATTTTATTTATTTCTATTTCCAACTGAGATATATCAAATTTATTAACAATAAATGTTGCCCTGCCATCAAAAATATTATTTTCACTTAAAAATTCCGCTAGATATTTTGGTGAAATTACTTGGAAATGAAAGCAATCAGCGCCCTTATCATGTTCTTCTGAAATATAAGCTGTTGCCCTCACCTTAAAACTACTCAGGTCTTCCGGGTTTCTAACAATGTCAATACCCTTAAGTACTGGGATTACCACACAAGTTCCACCTTTCAATTATTTAACTTTTATGTGAAAATTCCCACCAATGCTGTTCTCTAGATTCAATTCTAGTGATCCATCTCTCTTATAACCATATCTGGCAACAAGATCTCCACCTTTACTAACATAGGTTGTATACCCATTTTTAGCAACTCCTGTGGAATAGTCACTACCCAGAAACTCCTTTACAATACCCATCACCTTATCTGTAGTGACGTATTCATCTGCTAATCCAGAAATACCAGTACTTACTTTTCCTATTGTCGCTATTGTTGTAGCGCTCAAGTTACATTCGGAGTTATGCACCCAAATACCAAGGTCACTAACGAAGTAAGTATGGAACTCATCAACCGTCATGTTGTAAACCGTGGTGTGCCTGTGTTCCAGTTCGATGCTTTCAATCCTGAGTGTATTCCCATCGCTCTGAACAAGCAAGTCACCAGACTTGAGGTCCTTAACAAACGTCCACTCCTTACCCTGCACATAGAATGGATGGTTAAAGGTCGATTCAATAACTTGGTCACCCATATTAATTTTGTAAATCTCATTCGTCTCATGGTTGAAGGTAACCGTAACCTTTTTATAAGCTACCTCACCAGTCGTTTCATCCTTCGAGAGAACCTTATCTCCGACTTCAATGTCTTCGATATTTTTCTCCCCTTCGTCTGTTTTTACCTTAGTTCCAGCTACAAAGCAGTTACATGCAATACCTTTGATGATCTTCAAAGCATCATTATCAAGTGGAATTTCTCGTGTGACAGTTCTGTACTTGTTAGCAAGCTTTATTACAGCTTTGCCGCCCTTATAAACTTTTCCAACTGGCGTAAAGTCTAGCCCTGCCATACCCTTTTCAATTACACCAGCATCAGGGTCAAGCAAAGTATTAACACTATCAAGGGCTACAAACTCTGCAACTTCCATCGAACCCCTATAGACACGGTCTGTTGCCATTTTTATATAGTGTTCGGCGTAACCTACAATTTGCCTACAATAGTCAGCACCGTAGCTATTACTTATCCCACAAGCAACATTTCCCGTAGGGTCAATATACCTCAACGGATTATTCATCACATACGTATACAAATTCAAACTCAGCGGGTTTTTAATATCCCCTTCATACGTATCCTTATTAATAAACCGCCCCACCGACGGGTCGTAGTACCGCGCTCGCAAGTAATACAGCCCCGTCTCCGCATCGTACATTTCTCCTGCATACTTGAACGGATTGCTGATCTGCTCCACAGGAGAGCCGATCAGGTTGCCCCATTCGTCATACTGGTAGCTGTTTTTCACCGCTCCTTGCGTATCCACGATTTGCACGACGTCCCCATGCCCATTGTACAAGTAGTAATAAGTTTGTGCAGCCGCCCGGTCCCACTTCGCCAGCAGCCGATCCGGTCCCCAGGCGTAATTCGCCTGAATGGTGTTCGCTTCATCGGCCTCTGCGATGACTTGGCCTGATGGGTTGTACGTGTATCGCTTCGTTTCCTCCGCCGTCTTTTTCTTCAGCCGCAATCCCTCGGACTCCGGCGCATAGTCGAACTCCACGGTCACGCCGTT
>NZ_JCAMRT010000067.1:0-2455 GCF_059821225.1 Paenibacillus sp. sg306046 | reverse complement strand
CCTCCGCCGTCTTTTTCTTCAGCCGCAATCCCTCGGACTCCGGCGCATAGTCGAACTCCACGGTCACGCCGTTTTTCGTCACGGCCGTCAGCTGATCCCACGCGTTGTACGTGTAGTGGCTCAAATTCGGCTCAAACACTTCCGCGTTGTTCGCCACCGTTGTCCGATTGCCCCGCGCGTCGTAGGTGTACCGGATCACCTTCCCGCCAGGGCGCGTCGTCTGCTCCAAACGATTGAGCGGGTCGTACTGATGGGTCGTTGTCTGCACCGTGCCGCTCACAAGCTCCCGCACCTCGGTGATATTTCCGTTCTTATCATACGTGTAGCTATATTCCGATAACACAGCCGCGCCTTTTTTGTTCGTCACCTTGGTTAGCCGGTTGATCTTGTCATACAGGTACGTCGTTTGCACATACGTCCCGTCCGCCAGTCTCGGGTAGGTGACCGACTGCAAGGTTCCGTTCGCCTGGTACGTATAATCGGCCGTTGCGGTATCCGCTGCGGATGGCGTGCTCTGGCCGTTTAGCTGCACCTTGTCGATCCGGGTCGTTTTTCCGACGCCGTCAGCGGCTGGCTCGTACAAGTAATTCGTGACAAAGGCGCTGCCGTCCCGGATCGAGGTGAGCTTGCCCAGCTTGTTGTAGCTCGCGTTCCAGGTCTGGGCATGCCCGTCCAGCGTGACGGTCTTCTGCTGCAGCAAACCGCGCGGGGTGTACGCGTAGGTAGCCGTGCTTCGCACCGCACCGCTGACCAACTGCTCCCGCTTAGACGGCCCGAACGGGCTGACGCCATAGAAATTCCGCAGTGCTGTGCCGCCGGAGATGGTGCTCGTCAGCTGGTTGGCTTCATCGTACGTATAGCTCGTCTGGGTTTGATTCATGCTTTGCCTGGACGCTACCAACCCCGCGTGATTCACGACGTACGACTCGCTTTTCGAGCCCGGGTCGGTTTTACGCAGCAGTTGGCCGAGCTCGTTGTAGTCGTACTGGGTGCTCCAACTGCTCGTTCCTCCGATTTGCTTGCGGCTTTTCACTTGTCCCAGCAGCGTGTAGTCCTGCTCGGTGACTTGACCCAGCGCATCGGTCACCCGGCTCAGTCGGTTCAGCGCATCATACGCATAGGTCGTGCTGAACTGGCGCGGGTCGGTGTAGCTGACCAGATTGCCCGCCGCATCATACGCGAACTGCTCCGTCACCGTCTTGCTCCGGCTCGGCCATTCCGGGTATCCGGTGCGGGAGATCACTTGCCCCAAGGGATCGTATTGCGTCTCCAGCACATTTTCCTTCCACGCGTCCTGGGCCGGGTTACTTCGATACGCGGCTACGTTGGCCCGCGCGATCAGGTAGCTGGTGCTTGTTCGCTCCATTCGGTTCGTGTCCGTACGATACAGGTTGCCCAGCGCATCGACCCACTCGGGCTGACCCCAAGGGTCATAGGCCGCTGTGACGATCCCGTTCTCCGCATCCTTCGCATAGATGGGACGACGAAGCGCGTCATACCGGTACTGCACCGGGTCCCCTTCCTGCACCAGCAGCAGCGCTTGACCGAACGCATCGTAAAATTCCTGCTTGTTTTCCACATAACGGTTCGATTCCTGATGCCACAGCCGACTCTCCAGCAGCGTCGTCCGCGCATAGCGGTTCACCGTGTCAAACAGCGGTGAAGTGGCTTGCTTCGTGTACGTGAGCTGCCGGGTGAACGTGTTGACGGCGTTGTCCAGCCCGGTAACGCTTGGATAACGAATGGCCGTCAGCCTGCCCGCGTTGTCGTACGTATACTGCGTCGTGCGGCCGCTTTCGTCAGTTTCGCCGGTTACCACACCGAACAGCAGGGCATACGTTTTGCTTTCCACCTTCTCGGTCAATGTCTGGTAGGCGTTGGTATAGGTCGTTTTGATGCTCGTCGGGAACGCCCGCTTGGCGCTTGTCCCGTAGACCGTCACCGTGCGAGACGTTTTCCCTTGCTCCAGCGGCTTGACCACTTCGACCTCCCGGCCGGTCGGCAGGTCGCGATAGCTGAACTGCGTCGTTTCGCCTTTGGCATTGGTAAGTGCGGCGACTCGGCCCAGCGCATCATACTGTGTCGTCTCGCTTAGCGTCGTGGAGGCGTTTTGCAGCCAGGTTCGCTTCGTGACAAATTTATACGTCGGCTCGTATTCCAGTTGGGTCGTATATAAAGCTTTCGTTGCCGGATTCTGAAGCTGCTCCCAGGTCAACGGCTGGGTGCTGGCTTGCAGGCCGCCCCAGCTATTGTACGTACGATCCGTATACAAGCGCTGGCTCGATCCGTTCGCGTAAGTCGCGTGCTCAGTCCGCGTCGGTAAAAATTTGAACGTTGCATCGAAGGATTGGTTCGTTTCGACGGTTCGTTCACCATGGCTGGCCGTGGTTTCGGTTCGGATCGGCTGGTTATCTTTGTTAAAGACATGCTTGGTTTTCAAGCCGGTAGCGACAAC
>NZ_JCAMRT010000066.1:0-2563 GCF_059821225.1 Paenibacillus sp. sg306046 | reverse complement strand
GTCGCGCCGCGCAGGACGATTTCAGCCGTCGTATTGGCCGGAATCGTCACCTTCACCGTGATCCGGCTGCCCTCCACCTGCCAGCCCGACTCGATCCTTCCGTACATCGAATCGAACGCCGCACGCGCATGGGTCAGCAGCGTCGAGCCGAACAGCGGCTCGATGCGAATCCGCTTGTAGGCCGGCTCGGCGGCATTCATGTCCAGCCCCGCCACCTTGCGGTACATCCAGTCGCCGATCGCGCCGTAGGAGTAGTGGTTGAACGAGTTCATGTCATCGCTCCAGAACGAGCCGTCCGGCTTGATGCTGTCCCAATGCTCCCAGATCGTCGTCGCCCCTTTGGATACCGAATACAGCCAGCCCGGGTAGCTTTCCTGCATCAGCAGGCGCACCGCCGTCGTATGATAGCCGTTGTTCGACAGCGCGAAGCAGAGATACGGCGTGCCGACGAACCCGGTCGTCAGATGGTAGTCGTTTTCTATGATGAGATTGTTTAAATCCTCCGCCACCCGGCCCTTAACACTGTCGTCCACCAGCTCGAATACAAGCGCCAGCACGTGCGCCGTCTGCGTCGGGGAGGCGATTCGGCCCGTCTTCGTCGTGAACTCGTCGCGGAACGCCTCAATAACCCGCCGATGCAGCTCCCCGTACCGCTCCGCATCCTCCTCCCGGCCCAGCGCGCGAGCCGCGTCGCGTACGAGCCGCGTCGAATACGCGTAGTACGCCGTTGCGATAAACGCGGTCGGCGTTGCGCCGATATAGCTGTTCTCCTTCGCATCCAGCGCCAGCCAGTCGCCGAAGTGGAAGCCCGTATTCCACAAAAACTCCTGCTCGCCCTGCGCGCGGATATAGTCAACCCACCGCTTCATGCTGTCGTATTGCTCTTCGAGCAAGTGCTGATCGCCATAGTATTGATACACGGTCCACGGGCAGATGACAGCGGCATCTCCCCACGCAGCGGAGCTCGCGCCGCCAACGATGTCCGGGATCACAAACGGAACGCCGCCGTCCGCATGCTGCTCCGCCTTCAGATCACGCAGCCATTTGGTGAAAAAGGGCCCGCCCTGGTAGTTGAACAACGCGGTGCTGATAAATACTTGCGCGTCGCCCGTCCAGCCCAGCCGCTCGTCGCGCTGCGGACAATCCGTCGGCACGTCCAGAAAATTGCCGCGCTGCCCCCAGCGAATGTTGTGCTGCAGCTTGTTGATCCGCTCGTCCGAGCAGGTGAACTCGCCAGCGGGCGGCATGTCCGAGTGGATGACCTCGCCCTGGAACGCCTCCAGCGGCAGTCCGTTCTCCTGCCCGGGGAACCCTTCTACCTTCACATAACGGAAGCCCATAAAGGTGAAATGCGGCGCGTAGCTTTCCTCCCCGCCCCCGCGTGCGGTGTAGCTGACCGTTTGCTTCGCCGGACGAAGGTTGCCGAAATAAATATTGCCTTCCCGATCCAGCACCTCGGCATGGCGCAGCACAATCGTCGTTCCCGCCTCGGCTTGAACGGTGAATCGGATGCGGCCGACCATATTTTGCCCCAGGTCCAGCACATGGTCGCCGGCAGGCGTCACGAAGGCGGCCACCGGCTTGATCACCTCGGTTACCTTCGTCGGCCAGTTTTCCTGCGCGACCAGACGCTCATACGGCCCGTCCAGCACCTCGACCGGATGCCAGCCGTCGCTGCTTCCGGCTTCGCTCCAGCCCGGCGGCTCCAGGCGGGCATCGTACGTCTCGCCGTGATAAATATTGGCGTACCGAATCGCGCCAAGCGACGCCTGCCACGTCGCATCCGTCGCCACAACGGCTTCCGCGCCGTCCTCATAACGGATATGCAGCTCCAGTAAAGCGGCCCGCCGCTCGCCGTAGTTAAAGTTTTTGCCCTCGAAGCCAAGCCCGCCGCGATACCAGCCGTCGCCCAGCATGATGCCGATTCCGTTGCCGCCCTCGCGCAGCGCAGCCGTCACGTCATAGGTCTGCACCTGCAGCCGGCTCGGGTAGCTGGTCCAGCCCGGCGCCAGCAGGTCGTCCGACGCTTTGCTGCCGTTGATATAGACCTCGTACACGCCCAGCGCCGACGCATAAATGCGTGCCGACGCGATGCCCGCTCCCGCTTCAAACGTCCGGCGCAGCAAATAGACCGGCTCCGCGTCAGCGGCAATCGCGTCCGCATCCGGCGTAATCCACTGGGCCTGCCAAGCGTGCGAGCTGTCGATTCCAAGCTCCAGGCGTCCCTCCGCGCTCCACGGCGCTTCCAGGCCTGCCGTATCCCAAGCCTTCACGCGATAACGATAAGCCGTTCCTGCAAGCAGCGGCGGTCCTCCGTAGGCAACCTGAATGGATTGCTCCGATTCTACCCGTCCCGAATCCCATAAGGCGCGCTCGAAGCTGCCGCCTTGCTCGATCAGCTGAAGCCGGTAGGCCGCCTGAACAACCCCTCTACGGTCTCCTCCATCCAGCACCCAGCTGAAGCGCGGCCGTGCGACTCCGGTTCCCAGCAGCTCGCTTTGATACTCACAACGAACGGTAAGCACGTTTAACATCGTATCCTCTCCCTGTTCTCGGATCTGAT
>NZ_JCAMRT010000065.1:0-3021 GCF_059821225.1 Paenibacillus sp. sg306046 | reverse complement strand
GCCAGTACCGATAGGTGTGCTGGGGGAGCTATGCATCGGAGGCCCGGGAGTTGCGCGCGGGTACCTGAACCGTCCGGAGCTGACGGCGGAGAAGTTTGTGGACAATCCGTTTGTGGCAGGCGAACGATTGTATCGCACCGGAGACTTGGCGAGCTGGATGCCGGACGGCAATGTCGATTTTATCGGCCGGATGGACCATCAGGCCAAAGTTCGCGGCTACCGGATCGAGCTTGGCGAGGTCGAATCCCATTTGTTGAAAATGGAATCCGTCCGGGAAGCCGTTGCGGTTGTCAGGGAGGATGGCAATGGGCTTCAGGCGCTGTGCGCTTATTTTGTAGCGGAAAGTAAGCTCCAGCGAAATGAACTGCGGGGAGCGTTGGCACAAAGCCTGCCCGCCTACATGATTCCGTCACATTTTATTCAGCTTGATCATTTTCCGTTAACAACGAATGGAAAAATCGACCGCAATTCGTTGCCTGCTCCGGCAGAAAGCCAGCGGGGAGAATCACTTTACATGGCGCCACGGACTGTACTGGAAACCAGGCTTGTACACATGTGGCGGGATGTGCTGGGACTTGCAAGCATAGGCATACAGGACAATTTTTTCGAAAATGGAGGACATTCCTTACGTGCAACTTTATTGGTAAGCAGGCTTCACAAAGAATTACAGGTCAACGTCCCGCTGAGGTGCATATTCCGTTCTCCTACGATTAAGGAACTGGCATGCTTGATTGAAGATCTGCAGCAGGCGGAATATCAGCCGATACCACGTACAGAGCAACGTGACTTTTATCCTATGTCGTCCGTTCAACAGCGGTTGTACCTCCAGCACCAATTTGAGGGCGCCGAGCTGAGCTATAACATGTCGGAAACGATGCTTCTCACAGGCCAGTTGGACCGATTCCGGTTGGAAGAGGCGCTGAACAAATTGATAGCGCGACATGAAACATTACGGACGGGCTTTGAGTTGGCCGATGGCAAGCCAGTTCAGCGAATACATCAAGAGATTCGTTTTGAGCTGGAATACAGCCAGATAAGTGAGGAGGAAGCCGAGGAATCGGTCCGATATTTTGTACGGCCTTTCGATCTGCAGCAGGCTCCGCTCCTACGAGTCGGTTTGATTGAGCTTGAGGCCGAACGTCATCTGCTGATGGTGGACATGCATCATATCATCACAGACGGCTTGTCTACAAAAATTATGGTGGAGGAATTGCTTCGCTTCTATGAGGGGGAGGAGCTTCCGCCGTTGCAAATCCAGTACAAAGACTATACAGCATGGCAGCAATCCGCTGAACAGATTAAGCGTACGGAAGAGCAGCAAGCGTATTGGCTAAATGTTTTGCATGGGGAGTTGCCGCAGTTGGAGTTGCCGACGGATTTTGAGCGACCTCCGGTTCGCAGTTATGAAGGGGCTGTCCGAAGCTTTGCAGTCAGCCAACAGAGCAGTGAGGGGCTGCAGCGAATCGCGGAAGAGACAGGGCTGACCTTGTACATGGTGATGATGGCTGCCTACACCCTTTTGCTGCATAAATATTCAGGACAAAAAGATATTATTGTGGGCATACCGAGCGCGGGCAGAACCCACTCGGATTTGGCGCCCTTGATCGGCATGTTTGTTAACGCACTGCCAGTTCGTCACTATCCGGCGGGAGAGAAGCAGCTGCGATCCTATCTGGAGGAAGTCAGAGAAGCGATGCTAGGGGCTTACGAACATCAGGACTATCCGTTTGCAGAGATCGCGGAGCTGGTGCAGGGCAACAGGACGTTAAGCCGGCATCCTGTTTTTGATACGATGCTTGTGATCGAATACAAAGAAAATGAAATAAATCGTTTTGGGCAACTAAGCCTGCACCCTTATCCTCAATCTCATCATGTTGCGAAATTTGATCTGACGTTAGAGTTTGTAGTCACAGATGAAGGACTGAGCGGTCAGTTTGAGTACTGCACGAAGCTATTTTCTCCGAATATGATTGACCATTTTGTTGAAGATTTGCTGAATATCCTCGCTCAGTTCGACAAGCAGCACGATGTGCTTATCGAAGATATACTGCGTGAGAGCCAAGCAGCGCCGGCCCTCACGTTGGCCGTGTCTATTGATTTTGCTTTCTGACCTATGCCGATCCGGGAATGTTTCGCTGTACGATCCAGACATCCAGTCCTCCGCATTCCCGGAGGTGATGTTATCCAGAAGAAGGAGAGCGATGATGGTGGCCTTTGAAAAGGAAGCTCATTTTTGGGATCAGCAATTTGCAGATGAAGGCGGGATGCTTGCTGTTTTCCCTTATACCAAGTCGGCGACAAGTGCAGCAGCCGAGATGCGGTCTGCAGCAGGTGAATTGTCGGTTGAAGTAACCAGGCGTATTATCCGGACAAGTAAAGACTCTCCTCTCGCGGCGTATTTGATTCTGCTCGCCGGGATTCAGGTCCTGCTTTATAAATACACACAGGAGTCGATGATCGTAACGGGTATGCCTGTGGTTAAAGGAGCTGCCGATTCGCGGCTGCCAATCAATCATACCATTCTGATCAAGCAACACATTCATGCGCAGTCAACATTGAAGTCCATACTAAACGAATTGAAGCTAACCTTGCTGGAGGGAATCAATCACCAGCACCTTCCTTTTCGAAGGCTGACAGAGAAGTTGTCGTTGCAGGTGATAGATGGGAAGCCGGTAGTTCCGGTTCTTGTTTCCTTGGATGAACTACACACGACCGACTTCGGCGAGCATGTGGCCGTTGACTGCAAATTTCAGTTTAGCCTGGTTAATCAGGCGATCCGATACAACTGGATATACAATGGAACTTTGTACCAAGACGAAACGATGACCCGGGCGGCCGGCCACCTGGATCAATTACTTTCCGTCATGCTGGAGCAGCCTGAACTGGAGCTAGGTCATGTGGAGATATTAACGGCCTATGAGAAGAGGCAGCTGCTTGATGAGTTTAACGCGACAGATACGGACTACCCGAAGGAAAAAACGATCCATAAGTTATTCGAGGAGCAGGTGGAGCGAACGCCGG
>NZ_JCAMRT010000064.1:0-3071 GCF_059821225.1 Paenibacillus sp. sg306046 | reverse complement strand
TGGCCTTGCCGGACGCTAAATCGCTTGCTTCTTAAAGATGTAGAACTTTTGACTGTCCAGTTAATAAATATACTAATCCCTCGCTCTTTCGATTCGTCTTAGTTTCTCAGTATCCCGAGCTGGAGATGAACCGAAGAAGCGGGAGTATTCTCGATTAAACTGCGAGGGACTCTGATAGCCAACTTGATATGCGGCACTGGCTACTGCATAGCCCTCAAATGCAATGAGGTTCCTAGCCTCCAAAAGCCTTAATTGCTTTTGAAATTGAATAGGACTTAAACCCGTTGCACATTTAAACTGACGGTGAAAGGTATTTATAGCCATACCCGATTTTGATGCAATCTCACCGACGTCTATTGGCTTCATAAAATTATCGCGAAACCATTTTACAATTTGAGAAATCTTAGAGAAATTACTTTCCCGCAGACCCAGTTGCCTCAGATACCATCCTTGTGGTCCCATCAAAACGCGATAAAGGATTTCGCGTTCATAAGCCGGTGCAAGAGCTGGAATATCTCTTGATGTATTCGTTAATCGCAATAAGCGCAGCCATGCCTCCATAAATTCAAGATCCATATCACAAGCTGCGAACTGCTCAGAAGAAGTTGGTATTTGATTTTCAGGCAGATCTCTTAACAAACTTTGAAGAACATTCTGATTCAACGCAAGACCTAGGGACATGTAAGGACGGCCATCACGGTCTGGATGTACACTCGCCATTGCGGGAACATGAACCGGCAGCACATAATACGAGGGCCCCTCCAGGATAGTTCTGCGCTCACCGATTGAAAGAATTTTTGTTCCTTGAACCGTAAAACCGATCATTGGCTCGTAGAGCGCTGCGAGCTGATGTGCGGGAATATCTCCCTTGATCATTCTCAGCCCCGGTACTCCGGTTTCAATCGGTCGAGTACCAGCACTTTTCATTAAATCAATAATTTCAACTAAAATTTTATTCATGCACTTATTTTACCACATGACTTTTTATCCCTCAACACAACCCTGAAAAGAACCGGAATTTTTAGGCTATTCCTATAATAAAAAGAGGGGATACTCCAGGTTTATCAAAATCATAAATGGTGGTTTTAGGCAATTAAAAGGCATTATTAAATCTATATTATTTCAGCAGAAACGACTAAAATTAAATTCAGATCGAACACAAGAAAGGGAGTATCTTATGAAAATCGCAATCGTAACAGGTGGAAGCAATGGCATTGGGAAAGCGACGGCTCTTGAGCTTGGCAAGCGGGGAATTAGTGTCATTCTCACATACAATTCCTATAAGGACCGGGCAGACGCTGTCGTTAAGGAAGTTGAGAAGAATGAAGGAGTCCGGGCTGTAGCACTGAAGTTGGATCTGACCCAAATATCAACATTCGAAGATTTCGTTCTAGAGGTAAAAAAGAGCCTCAAAGAAATTTGGGACAGAACGACTTTCGATTACTTAGTTAATAATGGCGGTGTTGGCGGACCCATGATGTTCAATGAGATGAGCGAAGAATACTTCGACAAAATTCTTAATACGAACTTTAAAGGACCGGTTTTTTTAACGCAACACCTCGTCCAATTCATGGATGATGCTGGAGCCATCGTAAATACCACGAGTTCATCCAAGAACCAATCGTTTCCAGGTTACTCTGCGTACGGTTCGTTAAAAGCAGCATTCTCAACCTGGACTCGCTATATCGCCAAAGAACTTGCACCCCGCAAAATTCGGGTCAACGCCGTTTCTCCCGGTCCTACGCATAGCAATTTCGGCGACGGAGTATTCGATAAACATCCCGAATTCATCAAGCCGTTGGCTGAGCAATCTGTATTTGGCAGAATCGGCCAACCAGAAGATCTTGCGAAGGTCATTGTGAACGTATTGTCCGATGATTTCGGCTGGGTCACAGCCCAAGACATTGAAGTGTCTGGCGGACATTTGCTTTAAGCGTGTGAGGACAACATGAGGGTCGGAATCTTGAAACTCTCACACAGTAATAAAAATCGGGAAGAACAAAGTTTATATTTCTATTTTATCTACTACGAAATGCCACCCTTGTAACTCTTGAAGGTGGCATTTCATGCCGATTTATTGCTGTTTCCCATGTCTTTAAATTCACCTCGTAAAAAACAGAATACCGGATTATTATTCACATACGTATACAGGTTCAAACTCAGCGGATTACTTATATTCCCTTCATACGTATCCTAGTTAATAAACCGTTCATTTAGCGATAAAATGGGCGGAGACTGTTTGTTTACAATCGCCGCCCGTCCTTATCTGTATTGTATCATGCCACCTCTTGACTGGATACTACTGGAATTATATAAGCCGCCTTTGTCTGCATCAAACGATAGATGACGTTCACTAACTTCCGCATAATGCACACTATGGCTTGTTGTTTCGTCTTTCCTGACGCCATCTTCTGTTCAAAGTAAGCGTGGTAGTAGGGATTACGTGGCTCTTTTTTCGTCCTTGTAACGGCAATTTGTCGGATGGCAAGGGCTTTAATAATGTCATGCGGTTCCCTGTTGCCTTGCTTACTCTTGTAGTTCCGATGCTTATTACCTGAACCTACAGCAATAGGAGCGATCCCGGCGAACCTCGCTAACTTGTCCGGTGTAGCGAATCTATGTATGTCTCCAATCTCTGCTACCAGTTCTGCCGCCGTAACCAATTCTATGCCTGTCATCGTTTCCAATTGGAAGCCTAGCTGCTTCATGAGCCCCCCGATTTCTCTTTCAATTCGAGTCAGTTCACGCTCGTAGAAGCGGATACTACGGACAAGCCCTTTGACGATAAAGTCACGACTGTCTTGGAAATCACGGTTCGTGTCGCCATCCTCGGCAATCAGCATTAGTATCTGTTCTGCTTTCTTGGTCGATAAAGCATAGTTGCTCAGCTTGCGGAGATACGTTGCCAGTTCTTCTACCCCCACGCCTGACAATCGAGCAGGAGACGGATACTTATGCCAAAACGCTAATGCTGTCTTACCGTAAGCGTCAAACTGAATACACCTGTTCATAGCCGTTCAAATCCTTCACAATGAGTCCATCAAGCAAACGAAAGGATGAATGTGAATGGA
>NZ_JCAMRT010000063.1:0-3223 GCF_059821225.1 Paenibacillus sp. sg306046 | reverse complement strand
TACGCTCTACTGTTTATACGTCGTCAGCAACCGTTTCGCAACGCCCGCAGGCGTGGCAAAGCTTTCGTAAATCCGGATTTCGTGATGCACATCCAGGCTGTCCGACGCGCCGCTGATCGTAATTGTGTTGTCGCCGGTCACCAGCCGGTTGGCGCCAAACACATTCGCATTGCCCTTGCCGACATAGCGCCCTTCCGAATCGTACAGCTCCACCAGCAGCGCCGGGAAGGAAGCGTCCAGCTGCACCTGCTCCTCGCGGGTGAGCTCCAGATTCATCTTCAACCGGTACACGTACTGGTACTGAGTCTCTGCCCCGTAGTTCGAATTCAGCGTCCAGTTTTTCACCTTCACCGTGAACGGATACAAGCTCCACTCGTCCTTTTTCGCTTCCTGCAAATTCGTCGAAATCGCGGCAATCGTCGTTTTGTAAGGCGCGGCCGTCACGGCGTCCTGCACCTTCAGCACCAGCCCGTTCCCCTTCTCCGACACCGGCAAGGTGAAGGAGTAGCTGACGGTCAGCGAGGAGCTCGGCAGCACGTTCGCCGTTGCCGTCTCCTGGCGGCTGCCCGCGTATTCGTAGCCGTCCCGGCTGACCAGGTCCGCCTGGAACACCGGTACCGCCAGCGGCTTGGACGACTTGTTTGTCAGCTTGAACTTCGCTGTGACATTTTTATTGCCGTCCTCCGGGTTTTCATGCATGTCATATTCGACCACCGATACCGCCAGGTCCGGATTGATCAGCTGGCTCCGCTCGTCGAAGGCGATGGCGCTGCCGAGCGTATACGCCGTGAAGCTCGTGCCGGTCGATTCGGTCGGCAGCACGAGGTTCAGCCGCCCGATTTTGAAGCTCGTCACCACCGGCCCCGCCGCGCCCGCTTCCGCGAACGTCTCCGGCGTCAGCAGGTTCAAGCTTTGCAGCACCGTATCCTGCTCCGTCGGGATCGCGTAGTGGATATATTTCTCCGACTTCGGCTCCAGCGTGACCGTTTCCTTCTCGACGCGCGCGCCGGTGAACACTTTGCCGCCGCCCTTGCCGTCCAGCCCGAACGCCGGTACCGTCTCCCGCTTGTCGGTCGGGTTGTACGCCAGCAGCTGCACGACGTAAACGGTGCCCGCCGCCGTCGATTCCTTCGTTAGCGCAACCGGGGTGTACTGGAGCGGCGACACGAGGCCCGGAATTTTAAACGACTCGGACCATTTTTTGATCGCGGTCGGATCGGTAATGGCTGTCTCGCTGCCCTTCCACGCCTCGCCCTGAATCGGCACGCTGAGGATCGGCGTTTCTTTCTTCGGATAGACGTAATAGTCGACGTCCGTCCAGTTCACCTGCGTCAGCGTCACCTCATCGGTCCGGTCTATGACGGCGAGGTAGCTCAGCTCGGCGTTGACCTTCGGCTGCAGCGACTTGGCGTTGGACGCGCTTGGCTTGAGCGTATATTCGACGCCCTCCGTCGTCTGGACGCGCACCTCATAATCCGGCACGCGGGTAATGGCGGCCCCGTTGTTTTTCATCCGGAGGATGACGCCGAGACGGGTGCCGTCCTGAACACGTTCATTGACGGCGCCTTTGATTTCCACGTCCAGCGCCTCGGTCAGCTTGTGCGCGATGACGGCTGGCGCGGCCAATTCGACCGCTTCCGTCACCGGAGCCGCCGCGTAAGCGGACAGCCCGGCGCCAAGCAGCGAGACGGAGATGACAACCGATGCGGCGGTTACTTTCAGTTTGTAGTTCACGTAGGTTCCTCCTGTCAAAGTCTGGACTTGCTGGCTGACTTTCTCTTCCTCTTTTGCATACTTCTTATATTACTTCGCAAGCTGTACTTTTNTGACAACCGATGCGGCGGTTACTTTCAGTTTGTAGTTCACGTAGGTTCCTCCTGTCAAAGTCTGGACTTGCTGGCTGACTTTCTCTTCCTCTTTTGCATACTTCTTATATTACTTCGCAAGCTGTACTTTTTCTTTGTCCTTCAATTGGTTCTGACCGGAAATAATCAACTGCTCGCCTTCCTTCACGCCGGAGAGCACCTCCTGGATCGTCTCGTTCAGACGGCCGAGCTGCACCTTGCGTTTTTCGGCGGTGTCGCCGCCGGTCAGCACGTATACATACGTATCGCCGCCTTCGCGCACGACGCTGTTCGACGGGATGGTGACGACGATCTGGTCCTGGTCCTCGGTCAGCAAAATTTGCGCCTTCGTTCCCGGCTTCAGCTTGCGGTCCGCGTTCGGCACCTCCAGCTCCAGCGAATACGACTTGGATTGGGCGCCCATCACATCCGCCAGGTAGCTGACCTTGGCTTTCGCCCGCTCGGTCACACCCGGCACGTAAAACGTCAGCTCCGCTTTGCCGCGAATGAGTGCGGCGGCTTCCTCGGTCAGCTCCGCTTTGATTTTAACCGGGTCAAGCTGCTGAATCGTGGCCGCATGGCTGCCCGGACTCATCGTCATGCCGACCTCAATCGGCAGCTCGGTCAGCACGCCGCTGACGGTCGCCTTCACTTCCGTGTAGCTCAGACTGCGATCCAGCTCGCGCAGCGACACGCTAGCCGTCTGCACGCCCTGCTCCAGCTGGGACAGCGCGTTGGTGCTCTCCAGCGTCTTGAGCTTGCTGCGCGCGCCCTCCAGATCCAGCTTCATATTGTTCAGCTGCGTCTCCGTTTGCTCCAGCTGGATTTTGGTTACCAGCCCAAGGTCATAGTCGTTGCGCAGCTTGCTGTAGCTTTTCTCGGCATCCTGAATGGCTGCCTCCAGCTTGGCAATGCCGTTTCTTGCATCCTGCTTGCCGTCGGCCGTATCCTTGCGCGCCTTATCCATCTGATCCCGGTAGCCGTCCAGCGAAATTTGCGCTTTTTCCTTCTGAATGTTCAGGTCGGTCGGGTCGATGCGGAACAGCACCTCATCCTTCTGGACGTAGTCGCCGCGCTTTTTGACGATTTCGAGCACGTCGCCGTTCACCTTGGTGACGATGTTCATCTGAATGGACGAGGTCACGTCTGCAACCTGCTCCAGCGGCTCCCCGATTTTCTTTTTCTCAATCGGAGCGGCCTTGACCGTCTTCACCTGCGCTTCGGCGCTGGCGGCCGGCTGCGGAGCCGGCTGGGCCGAGCAGCCCGCCAGCAACGCCGTCGTCAGGAGCACGGCACCCGCCAGTTTGATGCTTGGCTTCAATCTGTTTGTCTGCGTCGGATTCATGGATTAAATTCTCCTTTTCCCTGTATCTGTCTGG
>NZ_JCAMRT010000062.1:0-3381 GCF_059821225.1 Paenibacillus sp. sg306046 | reverse complement strand
CCGGCGTTCGCTCCACCTGCTCCTCGAATAACTTATGGATCGTTTTTTCCTTCGGGTAGTCCGTATCTGTCGCATTATACCGTTCGATCGTTTCAGCCTTCTCTGCAGCTGTCATCAGCTCCAGTTGTCCGACGGTTCTATAAGGATCAGCCGCAATCTGTGTCAGTACATGCAGCCAATGTCCCTTCAACCGCTCCATGCTGACCTTATCAAAGACATTGCCATTGTAATCGAACCGAAACTCAATGGTAGCTCCGGGAACCACTGTCAAATTGAAGTCATAATTCGTTTGCTCGGTGATATCTACATCTTTGATCTTCAGAGAGTTCTCGTTCTGTTCCATCTGCTTGTCTCTAGGATAATTTTCAAATACCATAATATGGTTAATGAGATCCTGCTTCTGTATGCTCTGCGCCTGAACCTCATATAACGGATAGTACTCATGGCGAGCCGATTCTAGCGCCTGTTCCTGCAGCGTTGCCAGCAAATCGGCAATCACCGTATCCGATTCGCATCGAACGCGAGTCGGGATCGTGTTAATAAACAACCCGATCATATTTTCGATGCCTGCGATTTCGGCAGGTCTTCCCGATACGACGCTGCCGAATACTACATCACCGGTTCCGTTTAGCTTTTGCAGCAGAAGGCCCCAAGCAGCTTGCAGCATGATATTCAAGGTAACCTGCCGCTTATTCGCCACCAGATGCATGCGTTCACTTAAACGCTGGTCCAAGTCCCCCTCTACATACGCTTGCGCATAAGGCTTGCTTCGACTTTCCCGGTTCCATGGCAACAAAACGGTTTGCCCTTCATAGCCGACTAGATATTCCCTCCAATAGTTGGATGAAGTCTCCATATCTTGCTTGTCCAGCCACTCGATGTACTCTCCATAGACCGGAGCTGGAGCAGCTGGCCTTGCAGGAAGCAGCTCTCGCCCCCAGGCTGAATACAGGTCAAACCATTCCTGCATCAGTTGCGGCAAGCACCAACCGTCCATAATAATATGCTGGAAGCTCCAAATCACCCGGTAATTTTCCTCATTCAAACGCAGCACCGTTGCCCGCACAAGTGCGTCTTGCTCAAGATCAAATCCCCGAAGCTTGTCTTCCTCTGCCATATTTTTGATTTGCAGCGTTTGCTCATAATCATCCAGATGACGCAAATCTTTGTAAACAAAACCTACTGGCCTATTGCGAAACACTACTTGCAACGGCTCTCCCTTCCTATTGCGGTAAAAATTAGTCCGCCAAACGGTATGACGCTCAGCCAGCTCCTTCCAGCAGCGGGCAAACAACTCGACGTCAAGCGCACCTTGCAGCGTAAATTGCGCTTGTTCAAAATACGCACCCGCCTGCCGATCCATGATGTTATGAAACCACATCCCTTTCTGCATCGGCGTGAGCATGTAAATATTTTCAATTTCCCCGATTGACCGGGCTGCTGTGGTTATCTGGCCCAGTTCTTCCATACTTAATCCGCTAAACTGGAGATCGCTTGGCGTCAACTCCGCCTGTTCCTTTGCTACGCAGTGGGCGATAATCCCCCGGAGACTCTCCTGCAGATGCTCAGCAAGGCCCTCCATCGTTTCCACGCGGTACTCCTTTGAACTATAACTCAGATCAAGAGACAAGGAGCCATCAAGCACCGCACCATTAATGTCCAAGGTGTAGCAGCGATGCTGCCGGCTGCTTGCTTGCTGGCCTGACGAACATGGTGACATTTCCAGACTGTTATGCTGTAAATCCTCATCGAATTGACCCAAATAATTAAAGCTGATTTCAGGCTCTACCTGCCAGACAGCATGATCGGAGGTCTTAAACAAGTAGCGGCATATCCCGTATCCCAACCCCTTATTCGGAATTCGACGCAAATGCTCCTTGGTCTGCTTGATGGAGCGGGACAGACCTTGGTCCTGTCTAAGGTTAAGCTCTACCGGATATTTGCTTGTAAACCATCCGACGGTCCGTGTCATATCTATATCCGGAAAAATAGACTCTCGCCCATGGCCTTCCACATTGATAAGCACCCGGTCTTGCCCAGACCACTTCTGCACAGCCATAGCCAGCGCAGTTACCAAAATATCGTTCATATTCGTGTTATACGCCCGATGAACTTCTTTAACCAAACGCTCTGTCTCTGCCCGGCTTATCTGTACAACAATGACTTGACTATCCTGCTGTAAGGAGTTTACCGCCAGCCAGTCCTTGGGTAACGGTTGTACCGAAGCTGATACGCTGCTTTCCCAATAAGCGACTTCGTGTTCCAACGCCTTACTTTGCGCGTAGAGCATCAATTGTTCAGACCAAGCCTGAAAAGAATCCGACTTGGCCGGAAAATGAATGGCTTCTCCCTTGATCGCCTGTTCGTAGCCCGCTGCGATATCCTCCATTAGTATGCGCCACGATACCCCATCCACAACACCATGATGAATAACGAGAAGCAAATGGTCGCCTTCATCGCTCCGGAACAGCCCCGTTTGGATCAGTGGACCCGTTTCCAGATCCATCCGGCCCTGCATGTCGTTTGCTTTGACTTCAATTTGGTGCTCCCAATCCGCCAAGCCCGTGAAATCAACAACCTCTAGCGCATACAGCTCACCTTCATCGACTCCACGATTCCATGCCTGCCAGCCCTGCTCCTCCCGGCGAAATACCATCCGCAGGGCATCATGATGTTCCACCAATTTATGCAGCACATGATGGAGCGCGGCTACGTCAAAGCCCTCCCGCCGATACAACATCACGGACTGATTGAAATGATGCGGGTCGGCAAATTGCTGGTTGAAAAACCAATGCTGAATCGGTGTCAAAGCGGACTTGCCAGTCACCTCTCGCTGCTCGATTTTCCTAATTAGCGGCTGAATATGTGGGCTAAGCTGCTTGATCGTCGGATATTTAAACAAGTCGCGGATTTCGAGCTTGTAGCCTGCTTGATGCAGCCTGGACGCGATCTGAATCGACTTAATCGAATCACCGCCCAACTCAAAATAAGGATCCGTTATACCTACGCGTTCGGTGTTAAGTACAATTTGCCATACGGAGGCAAGCAGCTTTTCCATCTCGGTGCCAGGCGCTCTATACCCTTCATCCGCCTGCTTATGTTTGTTCGGGGAAGGCAGCACTTTGCGATTGATCTTCCCGTTTGGCGTTAACGGCATGCTGTCCAGTTGTACAATATGCGAAGGAATCATATAACCGGGAAGCTGCAGGGATAACGCCTCCTGCAGTTCACCTGCTTGAAGAGCGGCAACCGCTGTGAAATAAGCACATAGCTGCCGTCCTCCCTGCTCCTCCCGCGCAATTACAACCGCTTCCTGTACCGAGGGAATTTGCAGCAGCTGCGCTTCGATCTCGCCCAGTTCAATCCGGTAGCCGCGAATCT
>NZ_JCAMRT010000061.1:0-3707 GCF_059821225.1 Paenibacillus sp. sg306046 | reverse complement strand
CGGTACACGTGACGTACAAGGAAATCACCGAGGTGGAAATCGCCGAGGGGAGAAGCAACATCGGAAGACCGATCCCTACGCTGAAGGTGTACGTGCTGGATGCGGGCCGCCGATGCGTGCCGACAGGCGTGGCCGGAGAGATGTATGTGGCCGGAGACGGTCTGGCGCGCGGGTACTTGAACCGTCCGGAGCTGACGGCGGAGAAGTTCGTGGAGAACCCGTTTGCGCAGGGAGAACAGATGTACAAATCAGGGGACCTGGCGAGATGGCTGCCGGACGGGAACATCGAGTATTTGGGACGGATCGACCATCAGGTGAAAATACGCGGGTACCGGATCGAGCTTGGGGAAGTGGAAGCGCAGCTGTTGAAGGTGGAGTCGGTGNAACATCGAGTATTTGGGACGGATCGACCATCAGGTGAAAATACGCGGGTACCGGATCGAGCTTGGGGAAGTGGAAGCGCAGCTGTTGAAGGTGGAGTCGGTGCAGGAAGCGATCGTCATCGCGCGAGAGGACGAAAGCGGCGAGAAGCAGCTGTGCGCATACTTGGTAGCGGACAAGGCGCTGACGGTGAGCGAGCTAAGAGGAAAGCTGTCGCAGGAAATGCCGGGGTACATGATTCCGTCGCACTTCGTGCAGCTGGAGAAGATGCCGCTGACGTCGAACGGAAAGACGGACCGCAAGGCGCTGCCCGCGCCGGAGGGAAGCGTCCATACCGGTGCGGAATATGCCGCGCCACGCACACAGCTGGAAGCCAAGCTGGTACGCGTTTGGAAAGAAGTGCTTGGCGTCGAGCGGATCGGAGTGAAGGACAATTTCTTCGATCTAGGGGGGCATTCCCTTCGCGCGACGGCGTTGGTAAGCAAGCTCTATAAAGAGCTGAACGTCAATCTGCCGCTGCGGGACGTATTCCGGCTCCCGACCATTGAGGAGATGGCGAAAGCGATCGCCGACATGGCGCAAATGGCTTATGCATCCATACCGGCCGCTGAGGAAAGGGCGTACTACCCGGTATCCTCGGCGCAAAAGCGGCTTTACATTATGCATCAACTGGAAGGCGCGGAACAAAGCTACAACATGCCGGAATTCATGACGCTGGAAGGTCCGCTGAATCGCGAGCGGTTTGAAGAGGCGTTTAGGAAGCTGATCGCACGGCATGAGATTTTGCGCACCGGCTTTGAGATGGTACACGGCGAACCGGTACAGCGGGTGCACGCGCAAGTGGAATTTGAGGTGGAATACGGGCAGGCTGACGAAGCAGAGGTCAAAGACATTGTCCGCGGTTTCGTCCGCACCTTTGATTTGAAGCATCCGCCTTTGCTTCGCGTAGGACTCGTCGAGCTGGAGTCGGAGCGCCATCTGCTGATGGTGGACATGCATCACTTAATTTCCGACGGCGTCTCAATGGGGATTTTGGTGGATGAATGGTCCCGACTTTATGCAGGCGAGGAGCTCCCCGCTTTGCGGATTCAGTACAAGGATTATGCCGTATGGCAGCAGCACGAGGCGCAGCGCGAGCGCATGAATAAGCAGGAGGGGTATTGGCTGCAGGCGTTCGAAGGGGATCTGCCTGTGGCAGATTTGCCAACGGATTACGAACGGCCTTTGGTTCGAAGCTTTGAAGGAGCGCATGCCGAATTCGAAGTCGATGCCGAGCTTGCACGGCAATTAAACCAATTGGCGGCAACCGGCGGAAGCACGCTGTATATGGTTCTCCTATCCGCCTATAACGTGTTGCTTTCCAAATACAGCGGCCAGGAAGACATCGTTGTGGGGACGCCTGTCGCGGGAAGAACACATCCGGATTTGGAGCCGCTGCTCGGGATGTTTGTCAACACGCTTGCCATCCGCAATTATCCGGCGGGAGACAAGGCGTTTGCTTCCTTCCTGGAAGAAGTCAAAGAAACAACCTTGGGCGCATTCGAGCATCAAGACTATCCTTTCGAAGAGCTTGTTGAGCGGTTGAATGTGAAACGGGACGCAAGCCGCAATCCGGTGTTCGACACGATGTTTGTCATGCAGAATACCGAGGATCGTGAGGCCCGGTTTGAAGCGCTGCACTTGACCCCGTACGTTCTTGACCATACGAATGATGCGAAATTCGATCTTTCCTTGTTTGCAGCGGAAGATAACGGAGTCATCAAGGGCGGCTTCCAGTACTGCACCAAGCTGTTCAAACCGGCGATGATCCATAAAATGTCGAAGGATTTCTTGTTCGTGTTGTCGCAGATTTGCGAAGATCCGAGCATCCCATTAAACCAAATCCAATGTCATGCGCCTTCGGCCAGCCGCAAAGGCTCGTTGGAAGACATTGAATTTGCATTCTAGACAGAACCGAAGAAATACACCGTCTATACCCGAAAGAGTGTGTGTCCGTCTTGTTCCGGGGGCACACACTCCGGGTTTTGTCTGACATCAGTATGGGGGGATACGAATGAAGTCGGTATTTGAGAGGGAAGAGGCATATTGGAACGAAATATTTGACGCCGAGGATAGTATGAGCTTTTTGCCGTACAGCAGCCCCGCCATTAAGGGAACGAGCGTGAATGCTGCGTCCAACACAGGTGTAATCTGCCGCACGCTGCCACAGGAGCTATCGGCGAAAATTCTCTCGCTGGCAAATGGATCGGACATGGCCGTCTATCTGATCGTATTGGCGGGAGTCAACGAGCTGCTCTACGCCTACACCCACCAAGAACATATCATTGTGGGCATGCCCGCGTACAGCGAGCCTGATGATGAAAATCCGCCGACCCACGATGTTCTCTTGATTAAAACTAGGGTGAACGGCGAGAGCACGCTTAGAACGCTGCTGGGCCAAATCAGATTGTCCGTCAGTGGAGCCATCGAGCATCAGCATATTCCGTTTCGAAAAATGGTTCGGCCTATGAACATAGAGTACAATCCGTCTGGCGAGCCCGTTGTCCCTACAGTGGTCTCGTTAGCAAGCCTACATACGGACGCCGGGAAGAACAAAGCCTGGACCGATACCTTGTTTCAGTTTGAATCAATGCAGGGCTCCGTGGTCTTGAATCTAAGCTTCGACTCCACCCGATACGACCAAGATTTTATGGTCAAGGTGATCGATCATTACATTCGGCTTCTTTCGGGCGTTTTGTTCCATCCGGATCTGGCGGTCGACAGAGCGGACATCTTGTCTGAGGCCGAGATGCATGAGCTGCTTACCGTATTCAACGATACGGATGCGGACTACCCGAGAGAGAAGACGATTCACGGGTTGTTCGAGGAGCAGGCAGAGCGGCATCCGGATGCGGTCGCGGTCGAGTATGAGGACGAGCGGCTGACGTACCGGGAGCTGAACGAGCGGGCGAACCGCCTGGCGCGTACCCTGCGGGACCAAGGCGTAGGGGCGGACCGACTGGTGGGCATTATGGCCGAGCGTTCCCCTTCCATGGTGGTCGGGATTCTGGCCATCCTGAAGGCGGGCGGGGCGTATGTGCCCATTGATCCGGACTACCCGGAGGAGCGCATCCGCTATATGCTGGACGATTCGGGAGCCGGGGTGCTGCTGCTGCAGGCGCATTTGCGGGACAAAGCGGCCTTTGCGGGCGTCTCGCTATGCCTAGATGACGAGCAAACCTACACCGCGGACAGCGCGAACCTCGTCTCGGTTAACCAGCCGGGCGATCTGGCCTATGTGATCTACACCTCGGGAACGACGGGCAAGCCGAAAGGCACCTTGATCG
>NZ_JCAMRT010000060.1:0-4336 GCF_059821225.1 Paenibacillus sp. sg306046 | reverse complement strand
GCTCAAGCTGTCAAAGTTGAAATGTTGAGTATACACGAGAAAACAGGAGAAAACATTACTTTATAGTGGGAGGGAGCGATCAAGTCCAAAGTCAGCTATACGTATGATACGCACGGCAACCTGCTTACGACGACCCTGTATGACGACAATGACAAGACAACGGTCATTACCAATGAATACAAGCAGGATGCGCCGTATCATTCAGGCTTCTTAACCAAACGGAAGGTCAAGGTTTATGATGCGGACAACAAGGAAAGCGAATGGAGCCAGTCAGCCGACTATGAGACGAGTACCGGACGGGTCACACGTCAAACGGATGGAAATGGCTATCAAACCGCCTACACGTATGATGTATTAGGCCGCTTAACCGAAGCGAGCTTCCCGAACAGCAGCAGTCAGAAGTGGGCCTATGACGACACCGCTAATACATTAACTCATACGGATGAAACGAATGTGAGGTACCGCACGGCATGGGACCCGCTGGGCTGGAAGCTGTCCGAAGGCATCGTTGCGCCTGAGGGAAGCGAGGCTCGAGGGACGCTTTCCTATGCGTATGACAGCTACGGACGGTTGCTTGAGGCCAGTGATGAGCTGAAGCACAAGACGACCTACACGTATGACGGATGGGGCAGGCTCTTGGAAACCAAGGGAGCCGTAAACTCCAAAGTAACCACCGAGTACGACGATATCGCGAACACTGAAATCGTAACCGACGGAGAAGAAAATAAAATCAGGACAACCTTCGATTCGGAAAAGCGACCTGTGAAAAAAGAATACCAGGTGAAAGGCACAAACGCCTATCAGCCGCTGGAGCAGTTGACGTATAACCAGGCTGGTCAGGTTGTGGCAGCAGCGGATGGGAAGGGCCAATGGACGGCCTATACGTATGACGTATTGGGCAGACTCAGCCAGGTGCTGGACCCGGTTGCCAAAGACCAAGGCAAAACCTTCACAACCGCCTATACGTATAGCTTGGCAGGGCAACTGACCAAGGTGACCTACGCGGACGGCAACAGCGTTCAAAAAGGGTACGACAATCTGGGCAGACTGATGAAGAAGACAGATGCCCAAGGCGCCGAGGAGTTGTTCGACTATGACGACAACCATCAATTAATTAAACATACGAACAGAAATGGGATCAAGACGACCTATACGTATGACAAGCTCAATCGGTTGCTTACTCAACAAACACCGCAAGAAGAAATTAAATTTACGTATGATTTAGCGGGTCGCAAAACGTCGATGTCGGACAAAATCGGAGATACCACCTTTGCGTACGATACCGTCACAGGGTTGTTGAGTAAAAAAATCTTTCCGGACGACAAGGAGATTTCGTATACGTACACGGGCAAGCTGGGACAGCTAGAGAGCGTGACAGGTCCGTTCAAGACGGTCAGCAGCTATGGGTACGATGCGGAAAATCGTCTGCAAGGGGTAGGACCGAAGCTTAACGATTGGGAGGAAACGTATGACAGTTACTTGAAGAATAATCTGCTGGAGAAGAGCACCCTGCGTAATGGGATCGTCAAAACGTATGGCTATGAGCGTGGAAACGTCACAAGCATTCAGCACAAGAAAGCCAATCAAACAGCGAATAGTTTTGAGTATACGTATGATCTGAACCGGAATATCCAAAGCAAAAAGGATAACGGAGCCCCGTTCAGCTTTAGCTATGATAAACTTGATCGAATTTTGACGTCGAGCCAGAACAATGAAACGTATACGTACGATAGTCGGGGAAATCGGCGAACCTTGCAATCGAATGCACCGGCAAATTTAAATGGGAGCAGCTTCACCTACGATGACCGGAATCGACTGACGGCCGTGACACTGGACAATGGAAAACAGGTGACGTACCGGTATACAGGAGACGGGTTATTGTATGAGCGGACGGAAAACGGAGCAACAACCCGTTATTATTATGACGGTATGAATCTGGCCGCAGAAGGGACCGTGACCAATGGAACGGTGTCGGCCAAAGCCAGTTATGTGTGGGGGAAAGGATTAGTAGCCCGGGTAGACGCCAATGGGAATAAGGCGTACTATTTGCATAATGGACATGGCGATGTAGTGGGGTTAACGGATGAGAACGGGAGTCCGCTCAATACGTACACGTATGATATTTGGGGTAATCCATTAACGNCGTACTATTTGCATAATGGACATGGCGATGTAGTGGGGTTAACGGATGAGAACGGGAGTCCGCTCAATACGTACACGTATGATATTTGGGGTAATCCATTAACGACGCAGGAAACGGTCAGTCAACCATTTCGGTATAGCGGCGAATTCTGGGATAGCAGCACGGGACTGCAGTATTTGCGGGCGCGGTGGTATGACCCGGGTATGGGGCGGTTTATTAATGAGGATACGTATGAAGGGGATATAAACAATCCGCTGACGTTGAATTTGTATACCTACGTGAATAATAATCCCCTGATGTTTGTTGACCCGACAGGACATGAGGGAGAACCTGTTTTTGGGAGTACGGCTTTTGGGACAGCTACACATAAAATTATCCAACAAAAATTTCAACAGCAATTTGGGATGGCTGCCAGTATAGATGTATATGTTCCTAATTATAAAGGACTTAGATATGGATTTGCTGATATGGTATTAAAAGTAGGAGAGACTAAAGAGGTTTATGAAGCGAAGCCAATCACATATAAGCCCGGTAATCCAAGTAATTTTGCGGGTAAGTTTCAGCTTCAAGGTTACATTGATGGTTTTAATAAAGAAAAGCCCGAATCTGCTGAACACGGATCAACATGGAATCCGGACAGAGTTATTTTAAACCACCCTTATAGTAAAGAAAAAGAAATCATTTTATATACTTATGAAACTGATCCTGGAATGATATACTATGCTGAAAGAAAAAAACCGAAAACAGAGGAAGCAAGTCCAGATCAGGTTACTGTTACTGCTGGGGAACCTGCCTCAGATATTTATGTGCCTCATATAAATGATCCAGCCTACTTAGATAACTTATTTAGAGGAAAAACTGGTAGCAAAGTTCCAGGAAGCAGGGTGCCGCTGCCTAGAATCGTCTTACCATGAAGGAGATGAAGTAGATGAAAAATATGATCATTAATGTCTTTAAAGATACTTTCAATGAAAATGGTTTTAAATATGACGTGAAACCACATCATTTGGCCTGGAGATTTGTGAGAAATGTAAATGGAGTAAACCAGTATGTAACCTTTTCAAAAAACCCAATGGATTCTTCCGAAGTGAGGTTTGAACTGTCAACATCGTTAAATACAGATGATATTGTATACAGTAGTTTTTTTGTAGATTCCACTAGTTCTGAAATACAGGAGTATTGGAGATTTGAAGATGAAAAAAGTCTTCATTCTGCACTAATAGACATGAAAAAATTGTTTTTGGTCAAGGGAATAGGCTATTTGGAAGTTATATCCGTACCTGATTTATTGCCTCAGAAGTCACATGAAAAACAACTGATTGATACGTATCAAGATTGTATATTAAGTTTAATGAAGGAATATGAAATAGATTTCGTTAACCCACATTCGCTTGATTTATTGGAGGAGTTAATATTAAAACGCAAAGATGAAGTCTCTGTGGACTGGGATTTTATTGTAAGGGTGTCTGCTTTTTTAGGAGAAAAAATGATCAACAACCTCCAAGGTGAGTGGGCATGGGAAGAAAGAAGGCAAAAAGCGATGGTTTTCAACTTAGGGAATAAACCTCATTTGAAGTTTTTTCCCTTGTCCACAGTTTCAAAGTTTTGGGGAAATCCCAGTAGAAAAGAATACAGCCTTAAATATATGTTTGCTCAGTACAAGCTTTTTGCCACGGTTTAAACATTTAGTATATCAATTAGCTGTGTGAACTACGGGCTTGTAATGTATAGAGCCAGTAACTTCTCTAGAAATAGACAAAGTTGAAACCACAACCTGACTAACCCTCGCGTTGTGGTGTTCTTTTTCCAGCGGCTTTGGGCGGGCTTTCTCAAAATGAAGGCCCCCCATTATCGAATAAATGACTCATTAACCCAATAATAATCGTGACCCTCGTAAGCTCCGTACCAAAAATTCCCCAAACAAAATGAATCATATTGTTCCTACAGTATACCCAAATAGTTAAAGACTGAACGAATCCATTCCTAACCAATTGCTAGGTTCCATCGCTGTATTTTTCCCATTTTATTGAGTTGGACTTACGTTATTTTTCAAAGCAAAAAAAAGATAAAGTAACTTGCAATAAAATACCCTTTAGCAGCGATATTGTATATGTAGCTTGTAATTAACTCAACTTTCGCAGCTTGAAATCGGCAAATAAGCCTTGATGTAGCTGGGCAAACCGGCGATCCACT